>JBFFEL010000007.1:0-63562 GCA_041558875.1 Anaerolineales bacterium | reverse complement strand
AGCCGCCAGCTGAACCGGAAGAACCCGAAATTGCAGGGACAATTCTCGTTGGTGCCGCCCTATCCGAGACCGGGAGATATGCCACGGTTGGCCTGGATGTCCGCCAGGGATACGAGCTGTGGAAGAATTATGTCAACGAAGAACTCGGCGGGATCAATGTCGGTGGTGAACTTTACGAAGTCGAAATCATTTACTACGATGATGAAAGCGATGCGGATACCTCCACAAAACTCACCGAACAGCTCATTTCCGAGGACGAAGTCGACTTCATCTTGGGTCCTTACGGCAGCAGTCTGACCATGGCTACCAGCACCGTCACCGAGCAGAACGGCGTGATCATGATCGAAGCTAACGGCGCTGCGGAGACAATTTTTGATCGCGGTTACAAATATGTCTTTGGTGTGCTTTCCCCGGCCAGCTACTATTCCAGGGCAGCGATGGAGGCCTTGGCATCGGTTGAGGCTGAAAATATCGTGATCGCTTACGAAGATAACGCCTTCTCGATTGCGATCAAAGACGGCATCCTGCAATGGGCTGATGAGCTGGACATTGAAGTGCTGGCTGAAGAAATCTATCCTAATGGAGAAACCTCTTCGGCGGTATTTGACCCGATCATGACCAAATTCAAGGCTTTGGAACCAGATGGCTATATCAACGCCGGGCACCTAAATGATGGAATCGCGGCGCGCGCTTCTGCAAAAAGTCTCGGGTTCTGTCCAGGAGCATCCTTCTTCATGGCCTCCGCAAATTTCCCCGCCTTCATCGAGGAATTGGGTGATGCTTCAGCCTACGCCGGTGGGTCTACCCAGTGGCAATCCACCATGAGCTACGATGGTATGTACCTTGGAACGCCACAAGATTTTTATGACCGCTATACCAGTGCTTATGACATGGAGCCCACCTATCAAGCAGCAGAATCTGCTGCCGCCGGATTCACTTTGCAATACGCCCTTGAACAAGCCGGCACCATGGAAACCGAAGCTGTTCGCCAGGCACTATTGGACATGGATATCACAACCTTCTTTGGAGCGATCAATTTCGACGAGACCGGCAAGAACACAGCCCACGCAATGGCTGCCGGTCAAATCATCGATGATCAGTTCCAAATTGTGTATCCTCCGGAAGCTGCCGTAACAGATTTTGTTTATCCAGATCCGAGCTGCGAAGAATAGTTAGCCAAAATGTTGGCAGCTGGGTCAGGCACAATTGCCCCCGGCTGCCAACAATTTCCTTTACCAACCTCTCGAAGATTTCATCCCTGGAGAGCACACCTTCTCGTGAATTTGGAGAAGCTGGGTGTATGATTATAGATGAACCTGATTTCAGACACATCTCCCAGCTTTGATTGAGAGGGCTAAGGAGGACACCCAAATGGATTTTTCCGATCTGGTGATCCAAACGATCATTAATGGCATATTGATCGGTGGTTTATACGGCGTCATGACGCTTGGTTTCTCTGTAATCTGGGGAGTCATGGGGGTGATAAATTTAGCTCACGGAGAATTTCTAATGCTTGGGGCCTATATGGCCTGGGTGCTCAACAAGCAGCAGGGCTGGGAACCTTTTCTGACTTTGCTGGTGATCTTGCCGGTTATGTTCCTTCTCGGTTATGTCATCCAACAAATTCTAATTAACCGCATCATAGAGAAGCCCCACCTGATCGCCCTTCTGGTTACTTATGGTTTGGCGATCGTCATGGCCAGCACCGTTAAACTGATATATACTGCTAACCCGCGCATCACTACCACCCAATTTTCAGGGTTCTGGGAATTTGAATTCGCCGGATTCGTGCTACCGGTCACGAAAACACTGGTCTTAATCGCCGCTCTGGTGATGATGGTCGGTTTGTACCTGTTCCTACACCGCACCCGCTTTGGTAAAAGCATTCGCGCCGCGGCCCAAAACAAAGAAGCTGCCCGCATGGTTGGCATTGAGATCAATAGAGTTTATGCGGCCACATTTGGGATATGTATTGCCTTAACGGGGGCGGCTGGGATGCTGCTGAGCCCCTTGGGGTCAATTCATCCATTTATGGGCGCTGTCTGGACCCTCAAAGCTTTCGCCATCACCGCCATGGCGGGATTAGGCAACGTCCCTGGTGCTCTATTGGGAGGCATGGTGCTGGGATTGGTGGAAAATTTGCTGGCCACTTTTGTGCCCACGGTGGGTTCAAGTGTAGGTATCATCTCTTCATTTGTTTTATTAGTCATCGTGCTGGTCACCAGACCACAAGGGTTGTTTGGCGGGCTTAAGGCCCCCCAAGAGATTCGCTGATGGGCAGAAAGATTCTCGATTTAATCCGCGCCATCATCTTCAATCGCTGGGTCCTGGCTGCGATCCTGGTTATTTTGTTCTTGCTGCCCAGTTTATTCTTTGCTCGCGAGTTGTGCCAGGAACTTGAAGGTTTTTCTTCCTCACTTCAGGAATCTATCTGCACATACTTGATCGACGAAAAACCAGTCACCAATGCCACGTTGCTCTCCTTCACCCAGCTGTTCATTTTAATCATCCTGGCCAGCAACTGGAATCTGACCGGGGGTTTCACCGGCTACATTGATTTCGGTCACGTGGTCTTCTTCGGTCTGGGTGGTTTTACCACGGCCTTATTGATGGGTTCCTCGCGGTGGGAGGACTGGCCGGCCCTTTTTTCCGACTGGAGTTTTTGGCCTGCCATGCTCGGGGGTGCCATCATTGCCGCCATCTTTGCCCTGCTCATCGGCTCATTGACTCTGCGCTTAAAAGGACCCTATTTTTCGATTGCCATGCTGGGCACCCTCGTCGCCACACGAGAGATAATTCGCGCTTCCAGCAACATATCCGGCGGCGGTTTGGGATTGAGTTTGCCGGTTTATTTGAACCGCCCTATGTTTTATTACCTCTCCCTGATCATGTTGGTGTTTGTGGTTAATTTCGTCAGGTGGATAAGGTCGACAGAATTCGGCTCCAGCCTGGTCGCCATTCGTGAAGATGAAGTCGGCGCGGAAATGCGCGGCATCAATACCACCCTGAACAAGATTACCATCTTTTGCATCTCTGCTTTCCTTACTGGGCTGGTGGGCGGGATGTGGGCTTATCAAAACACCTTTCTGGATGCAGATATCGCCTTCAACCAGAACAGGACGATCGATATGGTCATGATGACCATGTTGGGCGGGTTGGGGACCGTCGCAGGTCCGGTGATCGGATCGACGATCATATATTGGCTGCGGGATGTGCTCTGGGCTAATTTCCTGCTGTACCATCAAATATTCGAGGGCTTACTATTAATTATCATCGTGCTCTTCGTTCCTGAAGGCATTATGGGGTTGTTTGATAAAGAGAGCTCTGGAACCAGCTTGAACCGGATTGTAAAAGGTTGGTTTAAAAAAGAACCTGAGGTAAATCCTTGAACATGGCGACCGACGAAATGACCGTAGAACATAAAGTTCCCGCGCCACTGCTAGAAGGACGCCATGTTTCAAAGTACTTTGGTGGTCTGGCTGCATTACACCATGTAGATTTTGCGATCTACCCGGGGGAGATAATGGGATTGATCGGACCAAACGGCAGTGGAAAAACGACTCTATTCGACTGTCTCAGCAGAATTCAGCAAATCAATACCGGTGAAATATATTTCAAGGGGGAAGAAATTTCAAAGAAAAAGCCTTTCCAGGTCGCTCACATGGGGCTGGCGCGCACTTTCCAGGTCTTCCGGGTCTATCGTAAATTAACCGTGCTGGAAAATATGCTGCTCAGCCGGCAGTGGAGAAACGAGACGATCTTCCGTCAGCTGCGCCCCAGCCACCCGGACACCGATCAACGCGCCAGGGAGTTGTTGGATCTTCTCACCCTCGATCACCTCACCTACGAACAGGCCGGGAACCTTTCTGGCGGGCAGCAGCGCCTGCTGGAAATTGGCATGGCGCTCATGCCCGATCCTGATCTGATCCTTTTGGACGAAGCGGCCTCCGGGATCAACCCCGTATTGATCAACACGATCAAGGATCGCATCCTGCAGCTTTCCACTGAACAGGGCAAAACCTTTTTGTTGATCGAACATAACATGGAATTTATTGGTGATCTGTGCAGCCGGGTCTTCGTGCTGAACTTTGGCGAAAAACTGGCCGAAGGCACTCCAGAAGAAGTGATGGCCAATGAAGATGTGATCGAGGCATATTTTGGATCATGAATAAAGGCGAGGCGCTCTTAGAAGTTCAAGATCTTTATGCCGGGTATCAAAAACTGGATATCCTGCAGGGGGTCAGCCTGCAGGTTAACCCTGGCGAGATCGTGTGTGTGATCGGCCCCAATGGCGCAGGCAAATCCACCGTATTCAAAGCCGTTTATGGTTTCATTGATATCCGCAAAGGACGCACGCTGTTTGATGGGGATGATGTCACCAACTACCGCCCGCAAGAGATGTTGAGAGCAGGCGTCTCAATCGTGCCCCAGCTGCGCAGTGTATTTCCCCAAATGACTGTGGATGAGAATCTTGAAATGGGAATGTACCTGGAAAAGGATGCCAAACAGACTCGTAAACGCATAGATGAAATTTTCAGCCTGTTTCCCCGACTGGCAGAACGTAAAAAGCAAAAAGCTGGCACCATGAGCGGTGGTGAGCAGCGCATGCTTGAAATCGGTCGGGCGCTGATGTACAAGCCAAAGTTATTGCTGATGGATGAACCTTCAGCCGGCCTGGCACCGTTGATCACGAAAATGATCTTTGAACAAATCGAACACCTCAACCGGGAACTGGGATTGACTGTCCTCATGATCGAACAAAATGCCCGCCAGGGATTGGAGATCAGCGACCGGGGTTATGTCCTTCAGCTGGGCAAAAACTCATTTATGGGTCCGAGCAGGGAGCTGCTCGACAATCCAGAAGTGCGCCATGCCTTCTTAGGTGGGTGATCCTATCTGCCCTCGTCCATCACAAATAAATTGATGATCAACCGTTCGCGCTACCCATCTTGGCTGTTGGGTTTATCCGCCACACAGGCTGGCGCGGTGCTTGTCTTCCTGAGTTTTGCTGGGGCATTACCAATCCTTCAGGCAGATTGGTCCTTAAGCAATACCCAAGCTGGTGTCGTCCAGGCGGCAGGTCAAGTTGGCTATCTGCTCGCGGTCCTGGTCAGTTCCTCTCTGACCGATTATGTCATCCCAAAGCATCTCATCGTGGGAGGAGCTCTTTGGGCGGGTCTCAGCAACCTTGCTTTTGCCCTGTTTGCCTATGATGCGACCAGCGCAGCAATATTGCGGGCGCTTATTGGTATGGGGGTTGCCTTCATATATATGCCGGGGGTTAAGTTAATTTCCCAGCGAATCCCTTCTTCGCAACGCGGCAGCGCAGTTGGCCTGTTTGTGGCCTCCTTTACCCTTGGGTCCGCAGTCTCCATAGCCTTGGGAGGCAATCTTGCCTCCGTTTTGGGTTGGCGGCTGGCATTTGCGCTGACTTCTATTGGTCCATTAGCTGGCGCGCTGATTTCCTGGAGAACCCTGCCCCGAACGGAAAGACCAGGTCAGCCGGTAGAACAACCTGTGCCCATTTCTACCCTGTTCAAGAACCGGGCAGCCTTTCTGGTGATCTTGCTTTATGTATGCCATGCCTGGGAGGTCCTTGGGTTACGCAGCTGGTTAGCGGCTTACCTGACCGCGGTGGGTGTGCAAAATGGGGCCAGCCTGGCCGCAGCTACCCGCAGTGGAGCAACGGTGACCGGGATCGCAACCCTGGTCGCAGCCGCTGCGACCGCCACTGTTGCATCGCTTTCCGATCAATTCGGCCGGAAGATAGTTATTGTCGTTGTGATGGGGATCTCTCTATTCGCCACCTCATTCTTGGGATTTACCTGGACATTCCCCTGGCTGATCGTTGTCGCAGTGAGTCTGGTGGCAGCTTTTTTTGCCAATGCAGATTCCGCGGTCATTTCGACCAGCCTGACCGAAGTCGTGTCCACAAACTACCTCGGCCGGACGCTGGCTATTTATTCATTCCTCGGATTTGCCGCAGGATCGATTTCTCCATTCATCTTTGGAGCGGCGATCGATTTTGCCAGTTCACCCGGCATGGAAGCAGCAACTGACTTCAGCTCACCCTGGAGCTGGGGCTTTGCCACGCTTGCCCTGGGTTCCCTGGTGGGTTTGGTCGTAGCAGTGATTTTTCAAAGAACAAAGGTGGTCCTAAACGAATAATCTATACAGAGATGAGGGTCTTCGATGAATTTTGATTTTTCCCCAGAGCAAGAACAAATCCGGCGCACGATTCAAGAAATCTGCCGCGATTACCCCAATGAGTATTGGCGCGAGCTGGATGCCAGCCGCAGCTACCCTGAAGATTTCGTTGATGCCCTGACGCAAGGTGGTTGGCTGGCAGCCTTGATCCCCGAAGAATATGGTGGCATCGGAGTGGGTGTATTGGAAGCCAGCATCATCCTGGAAGAGATCAACCATTCCGGCGGAAATTCGGCTGCCTGCCACGCCCAGATGTACATCATGGGCACGCTCCTCCGTCATGGAAGTGAAGAGCAGAAGCGCCGCTACCTGCCCGCTATCGCCAGCGGAGAGTTTCGCTTGCAAGCGTTTGGAGTCACCGAACCCAACGCCGGTTCAGACTCAACCCGCATTGAAACCCGCGCCGTTCGGCATGGTGATGGATATATCATCTCAGGGCAGAAGATCTTCATCTCACGCATTCAGCATTCTGACTTAATGCTGCTTTTGGCGCGTACCTCTCCTTATGATGAACAAAACCGGGCTGGAAATCTTAGCGTTTTCCTGGTCGATCTGCAGGCTGCTGGGGACAGCGTTAAAGCAATTCCCCTTGAGACGATGGTCAACCACGAAACCAACGTGGTCCACATTGAAGAGCTCTATGTTCCAATCGAAAATCGCATCGGTGAAGAGGGACAGGGCTTCCGCTATATATTGAGCGGGATGAATGTGGAACGAATCTTGATCGCCGCCGAGTGTATTGGCGACGCGCGCTTCTTCATTGAGAAAGCGACTGAATATGCCAGGGAACGGGTGGTGTTTGAGCGCCCCATTGGAAAAAATCAGGGGGTGCAGTTCCCAATTGCGGCCGCCTACGCCCAAACGGAAGCCGCCGATCTCGTCCGCTATAAAGCCGCGGCGCGCTTTGACGACGGTCATAAAGTGGGTCCGGAAGCAAACATGGCCAAATACCTGGCTTCCGAAGCCGCCTGGGAGGCAGCCAATATGTGCATGGACACTTTCGGGGGATATGGCATGGCGACCGAATACGATATTGAGCGCAAATTCCGCGAAAGCCGCTTATACAAAATTGCCCCGGTGACGAACAACCTGATCCTGAGCTATTTGGGCCATAATGTGTTAGGGTTATCCAAATCATATTGAGTGGTCAGATGATGTCCATTCTTCACAAGTGGATCCAACGTCAGGAAGCAGGCTAAAAAGGATTTTGTGACATGAACGCTCTTTCTGGGATTCGGATACTTGAACTATCCCATATGGTCAGCGGCCCTTATGCTGGCATGCTCCTGGCGGATCTGGGCGCGGAGACGATCAAAGTCGAGCCACCTGGACGAGGCGAGATGACGCGTGCCCTGATGGCAGACGATCCCAATTTCAACGTTGGAGGCATGGGACCATATTTCCTCAGCCTCAACCGGAACAAAAAGAGCGTCACCATCAACCTGAAATCAGAGAAGGGTTTGAACCTCTTCTATGAATTGGTCAGCATCTCCGACATCGTGTTGAACAACTTCAGGGTAGGCGTCCTCCAGCGGCTCAAAATCGACCACCAGCACCTGATCGAGATCAATCCGCGCATCATCACCTGCAGCATTTCAGGCTTCGGTGAGACCGGTCCCGATGCAAATCTCCCCTCATATGACATGGTCGCCCAGGCGATGAGCGGTACGATGAGCCTCACCGGCCAGCCCGATGGTCCGCCCACAAGGGCTGGTATCCCCATCTCTGATATGTACGGCAGCCTGATGGGCGTAACTGGCATGTTGGCCGCGCTGGTCGCCCGCAACCAGACTGGTCGCGGGCAGCATGTGGACATTTCCATGCTGGATGCACAAATCAGCACTTTGAATTACGCCGCCACCACCTATTTCCTTTCCAACGAGATTCCCACCCGCATCGGGAACGCCCATGTCAACCACGTGCCCTACGACGTGTATCCCTGCCAGGATGGGCATATCGTCCTGGCAGTCGTGACCGATGATTTCTGGCGTCAATTGATCGATATCCTCGAGCATCCCGAGTTGGACAGTAAGGAGAACCGCTTCCGCACTGGACGGTTGAAGAATCGAGAGCAGATCAACCGCCAGTTGGGGCAGATATTGATCACGCGCCCGAAGCAATACTGGTTGAATAAAATGCGGGCAGCCGGCATCCCATCTGGGCCTGTCAACGATCTCCCCGAAGCTTTCGAAGAAGCACAGGTTAAAGCGCGCAATATGATCGTCGAAGTGGATTATCCTGAGGGTGAGCGTGTGCGTATGCCGGGAAATCCGGTCAAATTGTCCGATACCTATTCTGATTCATTCACCCCCTCCCCCCAATTAGGGGAACACAATCAAAGTATATTTGGTGATCTGTTGGGCAAAACGAATACCGAGATCGCCGAGCTTGAACGAAAAGGAGCCATCTAAAGGAGGTAATTCTGATGAGCGTCAAACCTGGCTGGAAAGGCCGCTTTTATGAAGATTTTGAAGTTGGGGATGTCTACCAGCACCCTCTTGGTCGCACCATCTCGGAAAGCGATAACACCTGGTTTACTTTGATTTCCATGAATCCCAACCAACTGCACTTCAACCAGGAATATGGGGCCAGGACTGAATTTGGTCGCCGCCTGGTGAACAGCACCCTCACCCTGTCAATCGTAACTGGCATGTCAGTCAGCGACGTCAGCCACAACGTGATCGCCAACCTGGGCTGGGACGAGGTACGGCTGCCTAACCCCTTGTTTATCGGAGATACCCTGTATGCCAAGACACATGTGCTGGAGAAACGGGAATCGAAATCCCGCCCTCACGCAGGCATCGTGAAGGTCCAAACCCAGGGTCTGAATCAAGATGGCGTAGTGGTGATCAGTTTTAAACGCACCATCATGGTTTATAAGCGAGGCCAGGCGCCATTCGAGGATCTCTTCCCCGCCAGCCCGGAACCCGAGGTCGATTAATTAAATTCAGGGTTATCACTAGATGCCGCAGGTAAACAATCAGGCAAGCTCTGCCCGAGGCTTATTTTACGGGTGGATCATCGTCGCAGTCAGCTTCCTGATCCTGACCGTGGTCTTCGGCGTGCGGCTCTCCTTTACCGTTTTCTTCGTCGCTTTAATCGGAGAGTATGGTTGGCTGCGGGGAGAAACTGCGCTGATCTTCTCTGTCAGCATGATCGTGTTCGCCGCCACCTCCACTCTGGCCGGGATAGGGCTTGACCGGTGGGGCGTCCGCCGCACATTTGGAATCGGGGCCGCAGTCCTGACCCTCGGTCTCGTGTTGAGCAGCCAGATCCAGGATCTATACCAGCTTGCCCTGGCATATGGGGGCCTGGCTGGTTTGGGGATTACCATCCTCGGCCTGGGTCCGCAGGCCGCGCTCATCGCCCGCTGGTTCATCCGGCGCAGAGGCTTAGCAATCGGGATCGCCTTTGCCGGCACGGGGATCGGTTCCCTCTTGATCATCCCGGGCATCGAACAGGTGGTGAGTTCCTCCGGTTGGCGTACTGCTTACCTCGTCCTAGCCGGATTGACTTTTGCCACGCTGCCCTTCATCCTTGTTCTACTGCGACTAAATCCAGGTGATAAGGGACTTCATCCTGATGGTGTATCGAAACCTATCTCCCAGGCAGACTTTTCCCAACCGGCAGAGAATTGGAAGATGTCGGCGGCAGTTCGCACCCCGGCCTTCTGGCTGCTGATGCTGGCTGCGCTGGGTGCCATCGGTCCAGTTCGGTTGCTCAGCGTCCACCAGCTGGCTATGCTCGTCGAAGCCGGATATGACAGCACATATGCGGCCATCGCCATCGGCTTCTCTGGGGCAGTTACCGCCGCCGCCTTCATCCTCCTGGGCGCATTATCCGATAAGATTGATCGCAGGCTGGTATACGTGTTCGGTTCGCTAAGCCTGATAAGCGCCTATTTCATGATTAACGGCCTGCAGGTGCCCGGGGGATTGTGGTTGATCTATATTTATGCAGTCTTACTCGGTATTGGGGAGGGATCGCGCTCTTCTCTTGTGACGGCTGTGGCCAGCGATCTATTTCCGGGTGATGCACTCGGCGCGATCAACGGCACGGTTGGCGCGGCGTTTGGGCTGGGCGCGGCGGTTCTGCCTTGGATGGCGGGCATGTTTTATGATCTACAGGGCAGCTATACAGTCGGGTTTATCGTGGCGGTGGGAGTGGTAATGATCTCGACCTTATCGCTATGGTTGGCGCCTAATTTCAAATTCCACAGTATCAATTCCAAATAGCCCTCTCAAATTCCAACTACGTTGGTTTCACCTCAGTACCATTTACAACAAATCAAAAACTCCACAACAGGAGCAAATGCAGACACCCAGGAAATTAATTGATTATCCAAGCTGAGTGCTCTATGCCGGAAGGTATACTAATTCAACCTCGCCTGCTAGAATGATATAATCCGCGCAGAAAACCGATCGACCAGCAAATTTTCTAACATTCTCGAACCAACAGCGCAACTATTTGACTGGGAAGAGGCTTATGGGCCCCATTGCAATCTTTGTCATCCTGATCTTCTTCTTCACCCTGATCTCAAAGCGGATCGAGAAAACCATCTTGACCGCCCCGATCATCTTTACGTTGGCAGGAATGTTCGTGTATCTCATCTCGCCCAGGTTAGCCAAGCTTGAACTGCAAAATCACACAATTCTGCTGATCGCGGAATTAACCCTCGCCCTGCTCCTCTTTACTGATGCAACCCGTATCGACTCCAGGAAATTACTCAAAGAGACAATCCTCCCAGGGCGGCTGCTGGGAATCGGCATGCCTCTGACGATCCTGGCAGGAACAATCGTCGCCATGCTGATATTTCATGGCTTTCCCATATGGGAGGCAGCCTTGCTGGCAGTGATCCTGGCTCCCACCGATGCCAGCCTGGGGCAGGTGGTGGTAAAAAGCCGGATGGTTCCCGAACGCATCCGCCAGGCGCTCAACGTGGAAGCCGGTCTCAATGATGGCCTGGCTATGCCCCTCTTCACCCTCTTTGTAGGTCTGGCTGCGGAAACCGATCCATTTTTAACTGGGGATTGGTTTCTCTACTCTGTCGAACAGATCTTCTTTGGCTTGCTCGCTGGGATCATTTTAGGTTGGATGGGCGGTTGGTTGATCGGCGAGGCAGGTAAACGGGGTTGGATCGACGAATCTATGCAGCAGTTGGGTCTGCTCGCATTAGCCCTGATGTGCTATGGGGGCGCGGTCTTGATCGGCGGGAACGGCTTCATCGCCGCATTCACTGGCGGCCTTTTGGTCAAGCGTGGTTTCGAGGATGCGCGCTTCCACACTAGCGAGTTCAGCGAGGCCTGGGGGCAACTTCTGAATTACTTTGTCTTCTTCATCTTCGGGATGATTGCCGCGCAGGTGTTGCCCCAATTTGACGTCACAACACTCATCTTCGCCCTGCTTAGTTTGACCTTTGTACGCATGATTCCTGTAGCTGTGGCCATGATCAGGACCCGTCTTAACCCAGCCACGGTGCTCTTCATGGGCTGGTTCGGTCCCCGCGGGCTGGCCTCAATCGTGTTGGGCCTGGTTTTCTTAGAGCGAGAAGTGGACCTATCATTTGAAAGGATCATTATTCAGGCCGTAGCCGCTACCGTCCTGATCAGCATCTTTGCCCACGGCTTGAGCTCCTTGCCGGGGATCAAATGGTACACACGTCGGATCGAAGATTTAGATGAGAGCGCGCTTGAATTACAGGAACCCGTTTCATTAGTTCCTGGTATGGAACCTAAAAGCTAATTTTGCTGCTGATCAGCACTAGTGGGGTAAGACGTTTACTGGTCAACAACCTCCTTCAGCACGGCGATATGTTCCACGCCGATCCCGCAGCACCCACCTACAACCTGCACTCCACGCTCAACCCAGGGCTTCGCTGCCGAGGCATAATCCTGCGGAGATATCGTGTCATCAAAAATCCAGTTCGGGGCTACAAACTTGCCTGAATGAGCATACACGCCGACTGGCCCCTCCCAGTTGGCCTGTAAAACATCAAGACAAGCCTGGATGTATTCAACCTCGGTGTGCATGATGAAAACTAAAGGCACATTTTTTCCCTTAATCGCCTCGATGCCTTCCAACAGCGTCGGGCCAGCCAATAAATGCGGGAGGCCATCTTCATCCAGGCTGCAGCTGAATCCAACCCAGACTGGTAATCCGGTCTTTTGCGCCGCATCAATCAAGATGAGCATCGGCTCAATATCCGTCATCATCTCCAGCAAGATCAGGTCTGCACCTGCCGCTGCCAAAATTGCGGCTTGGTCCTCAAAGTTCACTTGCAGTTGGGAAGACGACAGATCCTGGTGGGTGAAAACCTCATGAGTGATACCGCCTGCCACCAATACATCCGGTGCTTTCATGTTGCTACGCGCCTCGCGGGCCAGTTCGACGCCGCGCCGGTTGAGCATCTCGAAGTGTTCTTCCATCCCTGCATCTTGCAGGACGTGCCGCGAGGTTGAGAAAGTGTTTGTGATTACAACCTGTGCGCCAAGGCGAATATAGTCTTCATGAACCTGGCGCACGATCTCGGGATGTGTCAAGGCACCACCACTATTCCAGGCATTATCCACCATGGGAACCCCACGCCGCTCGATTTCCGTGCCTGTCGCACCGTCGATTAAGATGCGGTCACCATCCTGTAAGCGCTGTATAAAAGACTGATAACGGTTCATTCAAATTCTCCACTTGTTTTTTGAATTATTATATTGCAGTTATTGAGTTCATCCCTGAAAAGTTGCCCTGACTGGTGACAATGCTCAAATAACTCACCTCCTGGAAGCATTGAATTAAAATTCAAAGTGCTTATTTCACTCCACTTTTGCGATCAGCTTATTATGCCCTTCCAGTAAGAAGTTTACTTTCAAACCCATCTTTATATAGTAGGCTTTCAGCATCAATGCACCCTCAAAAGATCTACTTCTTGATATTCATCAGGTGGGAATACAACCTTCAAAGAAGATATTCTCAACCCTGTCATAATCTGGAAACCAATTCTGCTCGATTATCATTTATCATGAGAAATATAATAAAAAAAACACCAATAGTGAACCTTAGATTTTCATTGCTATTAATCTCTTTTGCCTTGTTATTTATACTAGCAGCCTGTAATGATCAAGCAGTTCCCACAGAACAAGCTGACCCAGAAGTTGGGGTGCAACAAACCTTTGACGAGTCTGCAGCATTCCTGGCCAACGAACAAAACACAATTGATGTGGTGAATGCTTTCGGACCAAGCGTGGTAGCTATAAACGTCACAATCCAGGGTGAGCCGATGCGCCCCTTCGCGGATATCCCCGAAGATCAACTTCCGCAGGATTTCAGGGATTTGCTACCCTTCCTGGATGAAGAGATCCCCATGCAGCAAAGTGCTGGCAGTGGCTTTCTGATCAAACCCAAGGCCTCTGGAACAAACTACTTGGTTTCAAACTTTCATGTCGTCCAGGAAAGTTTAGTACCGGGTAGTACAAATTTCCGGGAAGGCGCTTCGATATCAGCCATCTTTCCCGAACACAGCGATGAACCAATCCCGGTCAAAGTGATCGGTGCCAATCCATCCTTTGACTTGGCATTGTTAACCCCGTTAGATCCCAGCGATTCGTTTCCCGATGTCCCTGAACTATCCATTTCAAATTCGGATGCAGTCCAAGTTGGCCAAAAGGTGATCGCCATTGGCAATCCTTTCGGCTTAGAATTTACAGTGACAGCTGGTATTGTTTCCGCGATCGGGAGATTTGTTCCCTCAGTCGGCCAGATTACCATCCCCATGATCCAGACCGACGCCGCCATCAACCCTGGTAATTCTGGAGGACCGCTGTTGAATTCACAGGGGGAGCTGATCGGCGTCAACACTTCGATCATTAATCCAGAAGGGCGCTCATCGGCTGGGGTGGGATTTGCGGTCCCCAGCAATCTCCTGGTAGAGGCCTTATCGAATTTGGAACTCGGTGGGCTCAGCGACATCCGTGACACACGCCCCTCCCTGGGAGCCAGCATCAGAACGGTGAGCATCCTGCCGGAGGGTATTCGCCAGCTGCTTGAACTCCCAGAAAAGGGGGTGGCCGTGATCGAGGTGGTACCAGGCAGCCCGGCAGACAAAGCTGATTTACGCGGCAGTCAGCAAACAATGGTCATAGGTTCGACAGAATTCCCTGCCGGAGGTGATGTCATCACGGCTGTCGATGGCGAGCCGCTGGAAAATGTGGAGCAGCTCAGCGTGCTGATTACCTATGAAGGTAAAGCAGGCGACCAGCTTGAATTCACCGTCCTGCGGGATGGACGCGAGATTATTATTCCGGTGACGCTTGAGATCCTTGATTAGATCCGGGGATTGATCTACTGTAACACATCAGATGATGACCACCTAGTCGTCGCGCCAGGCTTCGGATCCGGGTCGATCACCCACAAAGTAGCCTTATAGAGCGTCGAGTAAATTGACGCTCGAGTTGTTAGCTGGCTGAAAAATGCCTGTGAAGGAGTCGGGTGAGCAAGATTTTCCTGTTGTTATTTCAGACCAGTTTGTAATAAAATCAGCAGTGCTACATGGCTTCTTTGCATAACTGTCCTACAAGAGATGGGATGAATTATAACGATCTCAAACAAAAATTTTCCGATCTTCAGCCTCAATTCGTAGAGATAACGGCCGATCTCCATAGATTGATCTTGAGTATCTTCCCGATCACGACGCTAATCTTTGATGGTGAAAATGTCGGTTATGGATTTGGCGGCGGGTATAAAGACCTGTTTTTTGTGGTCACCCCTCATAAAAAATTCGTTAACCTGGGCATTGTCAAGGGTGCCGCTCATGAAGATCCAACGAAATAATGGAAGGGAAAGGCAAATTTCACCGGCATGTCAAGCTGCGCAAAATTGAACAGGCACATGATCCAAATCTCAAAGAGCTCATGGGTCGAGCGCTTGGCTCCGCTGAGGAGGGGATTCAAGGAGAAGCGTGATTTTCCGCTGCGCTGGGTTGGAAAAGGAAGTTGACTGTATTCAATGTTTAATCTTTGAATGAAGTGAATAAAGAGATTGGTTATGGAAGTATCCGAAACCCTGTATGTTAATAATCGTGATGACTGGCGGAGCTGGCTTGAATCCCATTACAAAACCGAGAGTGAAATCTGGCTGGTTTACTACCGTAAAGAGTCCGGAAAATCGCGCATCCCGTATAACGAGGCAGTTGAAGAAGCGCTTTGTTTTGGCTGGATCGACAGCATCACCCGCACTATCGATCAGGAGCGCTACGCCCAACGCTTTACTCCCCGTAAACCGGCCAGCAAATACTCCCAAACGAACAAGGAACGGCTGAAGAAGCTGATCCAGCAGGGAAAGGTTATCCCAGAAGTGCTGGCCAACCTGGAAAATGTCGACTTGAAAACCTTCAAATATCCCGCTGACATCATGCTTGCCCTGCGCGAGAACGAACAGGCCTGGGAGAACTTCCAAAGTTATTCCGGGTCTTACCAGCGTATTCGGATTGCTTACATAGATGGGGCCAGGGACCGGCCAGGAGAGTACGAGAAACGGCTACAGCACTTACTCAAGATGACGGAGCAGAACAAGCAGTTCGGTTTCGGCATTGAAGATTACTATTAATTACTTACACCTTGTAGCATAGCCCACTTCGACAAGCTCAGTGCAGGCTCATGTGGGTATTCTCACCTAATATAACGGGCACAAGGCTCTAGACTACGGGTCGCTGATGTTGATAATTTTTGGGACAGACTGATAGGTAAGTTGGAAAATTCATGAGCAAGGTTAACGAATACCGCCAGACACTCAGAACTCTCGACTCGTGGGATGATTATCTGCTGGAGGAATCGCGCCTGCCGGGACCCAGGGCGAACCTGGAGCTTGCTTTTGCGGCAGCACACGAAGGCACCGAGGATCAAATCTTACAATATGCTGGTTTGAATGCCGAAGAGGCACCTGGCAACACCCAACAGGAGTTTCTGGCGTTCTGTGGTGTGCTTGGAATGGGGTACTTGATGTCTCGCGGGGAAGGTGATTACTTCGCAGCACTTCGTGAAAAAACAAACGACCCCCGCTGGCGGATTCGCGAAGCAGTTGCCCTGGGCCTGCAAGAATATGGTCGGGATTCACCTGTCCAGCTGTTACTGGTCATGGACACCTGGAAGGTGGGCACCCTCCTGGAAAGGAGAGCTGTCGTCGCCACGTTATGCGAACCGGGCCTGGTGGAGGATTCCCAGCATGCCAGCCAGATTATCGACATAATCGATGCGATCACCGCCTCAATTCTTGATGAAGGAGACCGGAAGTCAGAAGAATTCAAGGTGTTGAGAAAAGCTTTAGCCTATGGCTGGAGCGTCCTAGTTGCCGCGGAGCCATCCATCGGAAAACCTATCATGGAAGCCTGGATCGGTTCCCAGGATGCCGACATCCGTTGGGTTATGAAGCAAAACCTGAAGAAAAAACGTCTGAAAAAAATGGACGAAAATTGGGTCCAGATCCAATTAGAGGCGTTAGGATGAGATAATATGAGCTCGGTCAAAGTATTTGTTGAGAGAGGTAAGAAGAAAGTTTTCGCCAGCGCGATTGACTGGCCTGGTTGGGCTCGGGGCGCAAAAGATGAAGAGAATGCCCTGCAAGTTTTGATCGACTATGGGGCGCGTTATGGGCAGGTTTTGCTTCGCAAGGATATCGACTTCCAGCCTCCTGCTGGCACCGCGGATTTAGAAGTCACCGAACGGGTTCCCGGAAATTCAACCACCGATTTCGGGGCGCCCGCGGTCACCCTAGCAGCTGATGCAGTAGCGATCGATCAAAGGGAATATGAACGCTACCAAAATATCCTGGAAGCATGCTGGCAGGAATTCGATCATGCTGTTCAGCAAGCCGCTGGTAAAGAGCTGCGCAAAGGACCGCGTGGTGGGGGCAGAGATTTAGAAAGGATCATAAACCATGTGCTCGATGGTGATCGGGGATACCTCTCAAAACTGGCCTGGAAGTTCAAACGGGAAGAGACAAATGATCTGAGTGATGAATTACGCCGTACCCGCCAGGCGATCCTTGAGGCATTGGAAGCTGCCGTCAAGGGTGAGCTGCCAGAGAAGGGACCGCGCGGGGGGATCATTTGGAAACCGCGCTTCTTCATGCGGCGGGTGGCCTGGCATGTGCTCGATCACGCCTGGGAGATTGAAGACCGGATCCTGTGATCAAGATTGATCTTTCTGATTTGAATTTCAAAGAAAGCAATGCATAAAAAGTGACCCACTTGTTGGCTTGCCCCCGTTTTCCAGGCTTGAGCAGTGCCTGCTTTGGCGTCCAATCGAGGCAGTATTTCCCCTCGTCATCGCGTTTGCTCTCCAGGATTTCCCAGGCGCGATTTAACTCAGCATTGGCGCCATACCCCATTTTGCTGAGCGCATAAAGCATCTCGGTTAACCCAGCCCGCCAGGTGATGGGAAAATGCGTCCTGGTAACATCATGATTAATCGCCTGATCAAGATCGCTGGTGCGGAATAAGACCTCCCTTTTCAAGAAATATTCGACCAATGCCTGGCAGCGAGGATGGTCCCAGTATTCCCGCAGTTCAGAGAAAGCCAGCAAAGCCTTGGCGCTGCCGCGGATACAGCTTTTGGTTGCCCTGGTTTTATATTTCCCCTCATGCAAATCACAAAGATAACCACCATCCGGACGTTCCGCGGTTAACAATAAATCGATCGACTTTTGCACCCTGGAATCCCGGCGATATCCAAGCATGATGTAAGTACGGATGTTGTACCCATACAGGCAGGAGAGATGGCGGAAAAAATCCCCATCTGCCGCTTGTAAATTGAGATATCGTTCAGCCGCCTTCGATACCTGTGGATGTTGGCGATCAAGACCCAGTTCCGCCAGGTAAGCCAGGCAGAAATGGGTGGTTGCGTAGGCGCCATACTCGGTGCCCTCCCCCACAAACTCATCCTTGGATGGTTTCTTCTGCAGCCAGTAACCATCCGGATGCATCTTTGAAAAGATATTTGCGGCCAATTTGCTCTCAGCAATTTCACCTCTGGCTTGGAGCACCTCCAAATCACCTGGATCTCTATCCAGCAATTCCGTCAAAGTGCGGTACCGGATAGACGGATTATTCGCCTCGAGCAGCCAATCATGAACTTGCTGATCATTTTTCATGGATTTTTGACCAATTTCTAATGTCGTAACTTTATTCTATACCAATTCCACCAATCGAGTGCCGGTTTCGGGAATAAGTTGGATTGAACCGATATTGATCAATACCTCTCCATACATGTGCCTTTAGTCCTTGTTAGATATCATTGCCTAACAATCCACAACAATTTCATGAAACCTTATTTATCGAGCTGGATGTATAATATCGGCTTGCAGGTTTGAATATTGGGTGACCAATAAACTCAAAACAGAAACCATTGAATATGGACATAGCAAAACCAAAAGCTGCGCCATCCTATATAGAATTTGTGATCCTGATGTCTTTGATGATGTCGCTGACGGCATTATCTATCGATGCTATGCTGCCAGCCCTACCCCAAATCGGCAGTGATCTCAACGTGCAAAATCCCAACTATCGCCAACTGGTGATCTCGATCATCTTCCTGGGTTTGGCGCTTGGCCAGTTATTCTTTGGACCTCTCTCAGACAAAACAGGACGTAAGCCTGCTATCTATGCTGGCTATGCCCTTTATATTTCTGGTGCCCTGTTATCGCTTTCAGCAATGAGTTTTCCGATCATGCTACTGGGACGTTTCTTGCAAGGTGTTGGTGTTTCCGCCCCACGCGCGGTTACATTAGCCCTGATACGCGATCGCTTCGAAGGCCGGGCGATGGCCCGGGTCATGTCTTTCATCATGACGACCTTCATCCTGATGCCGATGATCGCGCCCTCTTTGGGGCAGCTAATCCTGCTTAACTTAGGCTGGCGTTCAATATTTGGCAGTTTTATTCTGTTGGCCGTGATCGCAATGGTCTGGTTCGCTGTACGGCTGCCAGAGACTCTGGCCCCGGAAGATCGAGCCCCATTTACCCTGGGGCGTATCATCAGCGCGACTCGGGAAATCCTGAAAATCAGGACTTCCTTGGGTTATACCATTTCGGCAGGTCTAATCAGCGGGGCCTTTATCGGATATTTGAACTCCTCCCAGCAGATTTTTCAAGAGCAGTACGCACTTGGAGAGCTTTTCCCCCTCATCTTTGCCACGATCGCTTTGTCATTAGGGATTGCATTCCTGCTAAATGCCCGCCTGGTGACACGCCTGGGAATGCGTTTTCTGGTTAACTGGTCATTGCTCATCATCTTTGGATTATCCCTGATCGCATTGGTGGTCTCTCTGCTGGCTGCTGGGCAACCTCAATTATGGCTCTTTATGGCCTATTTAATGTCGACTTTCTTCTGCGTGGGAATATTATTCGGAAACCAAAATTCCTTGGCGATGGAGCCACTGGGACACATGGCCGGCATTGGGGCAGCCATCGTTGGTTCGCTCTCAACCCTGATCTCCATGCCCTTGGGTACACTCATCGGTCAAAGCTATAACGGGACCATAATCCCAATAATCATAGGGATAGCTGTTCTGTCTGGGCTGTCCATTCTCGTCGTGCGTTGGACTGAATCGAGCTAATCTTTAACCCGAAACCCAGTCATGGCCGTCAAAATACGAGTTTTGTTTTGGTAGGAGATGGTAAATATTGAAAGTCGATCGCTTGCAGGGGGCAGTTTCGTGGTGCCGAAAGGCAAACTAATCCTGCCCGGTGTGGGAGGTGGTAGTTTGTGGAGCCACTTTAAATGACTCTCCAACCGTTGATATGGTTTGTGCTTGCTTCTCTTCGATCGATTGCCTGAAACCGATCAACGTTGTATAGATATATCCGCCTGAGATTAACGAAAGCCAGAATACTAACCCCCAATTTCCCTGACTGAGTGCGACCAGAAGTAGAGCAACGGCATATAACCCAACCAGTGCTTCTAACCACACCATACCGCTCCTGGGCAGCAAATAATCCAGATTCTTCCCACCATATTGATCGTTACGAAGGTTGTATTTCGGGGTGCGTTTAAAGGGGGTTTTCTTGCCAATCAACGCTTCAGCCACGGCGCGAGTGTTGTTCAAGGACAAGCCCATGCCCAACAGCACCAGCATGAGCAGGTTGAATAATCGTCTTAACATGGGAACTTCCTGCTTTCCCATCGCGGTCAGGTACATAAACAAAGGACCGATCGCGGCCAGGGCAAAAAATGGGTAAATATTGAGTAAAAAATTCCTGCCTAACAACAGCGGCACAATCAGCAATAAGTTAATTATCATCAATGGGTGAACTGCATAATGAGTGAGGTGGATCGTTCCTTCGACTTTGACCACCAACGGCTGAGATGACCGCCAGAGTTCCCCAAGCATTTTCCTCGCAGTCTGGATGCTCCCTTTTGCCCAACGAAATTGCTGGCTTTTGAAGGCGCTGATCTTTTCCGGGAGTTCAGCGGGGGAAATGATATGCGGTAAATAACGAATTTTCCAACCGCGCAGTTGAGCCCGGTAGCTGAGATCCAAATCTTCCGTTAATGTGTCATGCTGCCAGCCCCCGGCATCTTCAATACATTGCCGGCGCCAGATACCCGCCGTGCCGTTGAAATTGAGGAACAGGCCGGCTTCACTCTTGGTCTCTTGCTCGATAATGAAATGCCCGTCAATCCCATTGGCCTGGGTGCGAGTCAGCCAGGAATTTTCCCGATTGAGGTGCCCCCAGCGAGTCTGCAAACAGCCGGTCTCAATATCCCGCTCAAAATAGGGGATGGTGCGCTTAAGAAAATCGGGCGTGGGCATGAAGTCAGCATCAAAGATGGCGATGAAATCCCCCTTGGCGAACCGCATGCCATAGGCCAGCGCACCGCCCTTGTACCCGCGACGCTTGCTGCGCTGGACGTGTGCAATATCGATACCCCTACTTTGAACGGCTGACACCGATCGAGAAACGATTTCACTGGTGATGTCGGAGGAATCGTCCAGAACCTGGATATGCAACCGCTCCGGCGGGTAATCAAGGGCTGCCACCGATTCGATCAGGCGCTCAACCACATATCGCTCGTTGTAAACCGGCAGCTGTACCGTAACCTGCGGCCAGTCATAATTCACATCGGGATCAATGATGGAAATCGATGAATGCCGCCACCTGCGCAACCCCGCCAGGACCAGTGCGTTGATCCCGTAGATTGCCAGCAATCCAATATTCAACAGGTAGAGAAATTCAATGATAATGAAGTGAATGCCCATTTAAACAACTAACCTAACTACCAGAGGTAGGGAATTCTAGGTTCTCCTCTGCGGTCCAACAGCAGTTTGTCTACCCCGAGACTCCTCCCTGCCTTTGTTATCAGCACAACCCCCAAGATGGCCAACATCATGCCGTAGCTCCACGGCCAGTCATGACCAAAAGTTGCCAGGAAGGTGTTGAGGATGAAGAATATGCTTGCCAAGCTGGTCAGCGGGGTGAAAAAACCAACCAACAGGAACAATCCAATTAGGAATTCAGCCACCAGTTGGAAGGGTGCGAAAAATCCACGAATAGGAAGGATAACCCCTTCGATAAAAGCCGCGTACCAGGCCAATGGATTCTCTGATTGGGGAAAAACGCTCATAAAGAAATCATAAAATCCATCAGGGGTGTAGAATCCTTTGGACAGATTGCTTGACCAGGTAGTGAGAAATAATACCCCACACAAGATGCGCAGCAGTGAAATCCAGGCTAAAGGCACACGTTGAGTTTTTGCTGCAATAAAGTTTTCCATATCCAATTTCCTTTTTCTAACAAATTTTCTAAGTCTGACGTAGTGACTTTCTGGCGCTTGAACTGATCATATCAATAACGAACGTGATGCCGATAAAAACGATCAGCACCGCAACGACTGACCGGTAGTCGAAGCTGCTGAGGAGTTCGGTGAGCGAACGCCCTAACCCGCCTGCACCAACCAGGCCCACTATTACCGTAGCACGGATGATCTCCTCCCACCGATACATGAGATAGCTGATGAAGCGTGGATATGTTGGCGGCAGGGCACCATAGGTGAAAACCCCGCCTCTTCCAGCTCCTTGTGCCTTGAGGGCGATTAATGGTCGTTCGTCCAGATTCTCAACCACCTCTGCTACCAGCCGTCCCAAAACGCCCAAAGTATAGATACCTAACGCCAGCGCACCAGGAATTACCCCAGGGAACAAGATAAACAGCAAGAGCAGCGCCCAAATCGGCGCAGGTATCGATCGCAGGACCAATAGGGTGCCTCTCGCCAGAACCAGGATCCCGGTCCCCAGGAACCGGGAAGCCCGGTTTTGGCGACCAATAGTAAAAATCCCCCCCGGCAGCAGAAAGTTATTTGCCGCCAGAAATGAAAAAACCAATCCTGTAATGCCGGCGAACGCGACTGCCAGCAGGCTCATGGCGATAGTAATTTTTGATAAATCGATCCACTCATTGAGGGAAAAAATCCCGAAATTCGGCGGGAAGGCGCTTTGCCCAACAACGACCATATTTTGAATCGTTCGTTCAGAGAATAATTTCCCAATATCCGGTCCTAGATACCAAATTGAGAGCGGCACCAAAAGGGCAGCGAAGATTATCGAGAACTGGATCACACGATCCTGATAAACCGGATTGGTACTCTTGTGGGACGCATGGATCGCCTCCACGTCTACACAAGACCCACCACAGCGGATATCCCCACCTAACCGGCGCCTAAGGAAGCTGCTCCACAAGTCTGCCAATCCATTCAGCAAGAACAGTGCAAACAGAAGGGTCCAGATCTGGGGGAATTTAAGGGTTTGCAAGCTGAGGAAAATCTGATAGCCCAAACCACCCACGCCAACGATGCCCAGCACAGCCGCGGCGCGAATGGCGCATTCAAACCGGTAAAAACTGTAAGACAGCATATCGGTAAACGTCAGGGGCAATAAACCATACAGAAAGGCTTTTGAGGGAGAGACACCACTGTTCAATAAGGCGTAATAGGGCTTATGATCCGTCTCATCGATGATCTCAGAAAAAACCTTAGCAAAGATTGCAGCAAATGGAATTGCCAGGGCAAGAATCGCCGAGAGAGGATCTAAACCAACAATGGCCACAAATATTAAGGCCCAGATTACTTCATGGATCGATCGGAAGACAACTAAAATCCATCGTAAGCCCACCCATGTAACCCGCAACAAAATTGGCAATTCCTGATCTGTGCGGGCCATGGTAAAGGACTTGAGCCAGGTTTCCGATGCCACCACTCCACCGAAAAAACCGGACAGGACGCTCAAGAACAATCCAATCACGGCGAAGGCTAGCGTTGTTAAGGTGGCATCAAGGGTTATTCGGAGAAACTCCCCGCTCAGATCTGGGGTTAAACTCGCTGTTAGAAACCTCAATCCAAGCGTAACACCCCCAGTGTTGAGCAACTGGTTTTGGAAGACGCCACTCTCCCAGAGCGCCCAGACTACCCCGCCAAAAAAGATCACCAGCCACATCATCCGCCGATTGATGAACGCCGGTCGTTGAGGAAGTTCCTGGGTGGAGCCAACTGTTATCGAGCCGAGTGTTTTTTGCATCGTTTCAGGATTTCAGCCTTGATAAACAGAATTAATCATCGCTTCTGTAACATTTTCGGTGGCAGCATCGAAAAGGATGCGACCTCTCCTTAATCCAATGATACGCTCAAAATGACTGAGCGCAAATTGGACGGCATGTAAGCTGCAAAAAAGAGTCTTCCCATTACGATCGCTCAAGTCCACTAATATTTCAATCACCTCTTTGCTCAGCTCGGGATCGAGACTGGAAATTGGTTCATCAGCCAGGATTGCTTCAGGATTTTGAATCAGGACTCTGGCAATGGCCACCCGCTGCTGCTGACCACCCGAGAGACGGTCCGTTCGCTCGTAAAGTTTCTCCGGTATCCCAACCTGCTCTAAGGCGCTGAAAGCCTCCTGGACATCCATTGGCCGGATCAATGAAAACAGTGATTTGCTCAAACTCCACCGGCTGAGATGACCGGCATTCAGGTTATGGACTACTCGCAAATTATCAACCAAGTGGAACTGTTGGTAGACTGTACCAACCCGGCTCTGCACATCGCGCAATGCTCCGGGGGTTAATTGATCGAGTCTCTGACCCAAAACCCGCACTTCTCCTGAGGAGGGGAACAGGGTTCCATTGAGCAGCCTGATCAGCGTGCTTTTGCCTGCTCCGCTTGGACCAACCAGAGCAACCCGTTCACCCGCATTGACATTGAAAGTAACATCAACCAAAGCCGGAAATTCAGCGAAATTCCGGCTGGCCTTGAACAGCTCGAAGATGGGTTGCATTTCTATGGCGATTTTTGCCTGCCTTAATTTATCTTGCCGATCTCACGACCAACGGTTTCAATCTCAATATAGTTGCCATTCTCAGTGACGATAAACCTCTCCGCACTGAAGAGATCCAGTATTTCCCTGTGATCCGGATTGTTCACATCCAGCTGGGTGAAAGCGCGGGTTACATCCTCAATGAAGCCCTCTCCATAACGTTCTGTGACATCCGGACGGATCACCCAATGGTAATCATAAAAAGCGGGCGTGCGCCAGATGACCTGGACCCTATCCAAATCCACCTCGCCGGCTTCGACCTGGCTCAACCAGACCTGCTCGTTCAAGGCACCGGCCTCGTACGAACCAGCTTCCACCAATTCGATAGTCGTATCGTGGGAGCCGGAAAAGCCCGCTTCCCCTTGAAAATCGCTCAATTCGACGCCAGCCTGACTTAAATAGTATTGCGGCATCAAGCGGCCGGAGGTCGAAGACTCGGAACCAAAGGTGAAGCTGTGTCCTGCCAGCTGGCTAAGATCGCTGATATCTTCGATGGGAGTGAGACCGCTATCCGCATTAGCGATAAAGACCGAATGGAACTGCTCGTCAATATCCCGCTGCACGATCGCCTGGGCGTCCTCAACCTGCAGCCTGGCCTGCACACCAGTCAAACCGCCGAACCACACCATATCTAAATCACCAACCCTGAAGGCGGTTACTGAAGCGGCATAATCTGTAACTGGGATATATTCTATGGGAATCCCCAGCTCACCCTCTAAATATTCGGCTAACAAACCGAAACGACGTTGTAATTTCTCAGGATCTTGATCGGGGATCGCACCGATGACGAAAGGCTCTGTGTTTTGTTCGCTTTGGCTGGGTGCACACGCAGCCAGAACAACCGACAGAATGAATCCAATCATAAGTATGCGTTTCATTAAGTCTCCAATAAATCTTGCTCAAATCCAAGGTGAGAGAATGGGTTTTACCACCTGGCACAAACATATAGACGCAGAATAGGATGGGATTCTTACATACACAACCTTTTGTGAATTCTTTGTGCTAACCCGATGTGCTAGATTTTGGAACTTTCGTAATTTCTCAATGTAAACTGTCATTCTGAACGAGCAAAGCGAGTGAAGAATCCCTTAAGATCTGGTTAGTAGTGGTATCAGGTACTTCGGCTCAATAAACGGAGCACCAGTATGACAATTTTCGAATAACACAAAACTTTCATATGGCGTTAGCTAAGCCCTTTTACCGCATCAATGACCATTGCTGGGCAGTCATCCACCAGAGATTTTCGCTCATAGCCCGCATAGAAATTGAGGTTGTCAAATCCGACATTTTTCAATAGCTGCTCAATCTCATCTCGATTGAAGAGCCTATAGCGCAGCAGATACACTTGCTGGCCTCCCGACGAAATTCGGGTGAATACTTCAGTAACTATCTTGTGCGGTTTGTCGTAATCTCGTTCGACATCAACGTAAGATTCGCCGCTTCCCAGGCGCTCTTTCATTTTCAGATGGCCTTCAACCCAGGCAGGTTGTTGTAATTCCAGGATGAAGTGACCACCATCTCGCAGAGCCTGAGAAGCGTTAATCAGCAGCTGGTGATTGTCCTCTTTATCTTTCACCTGTCCTAACGTAGTGAATAAGCATAAGGCCAGGTCAAATTCAGCTTCGAACTCAAGATCCTCACCCCGCATCTGAAGAAATTCGGGCTCCACTTTTTGTTCAACCGCTCTCTCTTTTGCCGCCGCAACCATCGCCTGCGAAGGATCAATGCCCAGCACATCATAGCCGCGCCGAGAAAGTTCAATGCTGTGCCTGCCCGCACCACAGCCAATATCCAGGATCCTATCGCCCGGATTAATACCAGCGAGGGCCAGGATAAAGTCAATTTCCTGCGTGGTTCTTTCTGGAGTAAGCAGCGGGTGGAAAAGATATGGAGATCCTTGCTCAAAGAAGTTTGGTTTCATCTGGACCTCATAATTTTGGCTGACGTTATTTCGGAAGGTTTTTACTCAGGTGGAGCATGCAGGTTCCCACTCACGGTGGGGTAATAAACATTGCGCTTCTTTCAGAGGCTGTCCCTGATATCGAGCATCGGTATATCTTGGCGCTCAACCTCATAGAGGGCTTCAAAAGGAACCACCGCTTGCTCATCCTGGGCCGTTTCTGCCCAGTCGGTGATCCAGATCACATCAATCCCATCTACATCATCCACCAACCGCAAACGATCGAGATCGTATCTCTCCATGAGCGACTTTACTTCGGCTACCACGCTTTCTACGGAACGGATGCGAAAATCCTGTCCATGTACCGCCTCCGCACACCAATCACAGCCATACGGGCAACCGCGTGATACTGAAATGGACAATGATGCATAGCCATTCTGCTCACGCCATACCTGTAAATACTTGTCCATATCAACCATATCCCGGGCTGGATGCGGCAGCTCATCGAGGTTAAGCAGGTATTCACGCCGGGGATTGACCACGATGTTGCCAAGCTCATCACAGAAAGCGATCCCTGGCATATCTCCCAGTGCGAAGATAAGTTGATCCTCGCCTTTTATCACTTCAAGGACCTCAGCCAGGGTCAATTCCCCTTCATGGTGCACTACGAGATCAACCGAATGGTTCTTCAAGTATGCTTCGGGAGTGTAAGTCGGATCAGGACCACCCACAATAACAAATGAACCAGCCTTCTTCGCAATTTCTGCCAGTTCAAGAACCTTATCGCCATTGGGTTTTACGGCCGTGATGCCCACGGTTTTTGGATCATGCTTTCGGAGAGCTTTAACGAAGTCCTGGTTCCCGTCCAAGAAGGTGCCGTCGAAGATTTCAACCTTGAAACCGCGTTCGCGCAGGAAGGCGCCCAAATAAAGCAACCCAAGAGGGAAATATGGGCTCATCAGCTCCTTTTCCGCCTCGTTCTCGCTAAGAAACACTGGATTTACCAGCAAGATATCAATCGACAATTTGGTGCTCCTCATTAATATATTTCAAAAGGATTAAATCAGGGTCAATGCAATGATTATTAACACCTTTTAGATTAGAATTATAAGAGATATTCATTACATAAATATAAATTTATGATTAGCCATTTGTTGAACTTCCCCTCCGCTCAGTGATGGAGGATTTGATCGTCAGGTTTCACATCCTGTGGATATCGTAGAGCAATACCTTTGGAAATATAGATGAGTTTAATCCAGCTGGCCTTACTTGGCGCGGTCATCGGTTTGCCGCTTGGCTACGCCCTCCAAAAAACTAACCTGTGCTTCAACAGTGCTTACCGGGAGGCAGTTGTACACCGGAGAACAGTACTGCTGAGATTGATCGGTTTGGCGGTATTGGTTCAAATGATCGGTTTAGCCCTCCTGATCCAGTTCAACATAGGCGGAGTGACCACAAATATCGTGCCCTTCTTCATTTTCGCGGCCATGATCGGTGGTTTTTTCTTTGGACTCTCGATGGTCTACGCCGAGGGCTGTTCAAGTACTGTCTGGTATAGAGTTGGCAACGGCAATATGGGTGCCTTCGTCACCCTGCTTGGATTCGCACTCGGTGAGTGGGCCATCCGTTTCGGACCCCTGATATTTTTGGGAAGGGCCTTGCAATCCTTCGAGGTAACAATCTCCAGCGGAGAACCGGTGACCCTGCCTAACACGCTTGGCGTAAATGCCTGGTTGGTGATCATCCCACTCGCTATCCTCTTAGGCTGGTGGTTGCTGCGCGGCAAGCCCGGTTCATACCTGGGGGGTTGGGATTGGCGCAAGGGCGGATTAATTTTGGGCATTATTGGCACCTTGGCCTGGATCGTTTCCCAACCCACTGGATGGGCCTACGGTGTTGGCGTGGTTGGCGGGACAGGCGAGTATATCCAGATGTTCTTTGATGGTCCGGGCATATTAAACTGGGGCTCTTTCCTGGTCCTGGCATTACCCTTCGGAGCTTTCATCGCAGCCTGGCGCGGTCGTGAACTGCGCTGGCAAATACCCAACCTCTCCAGCACCTTGCGCATGTTCACCGCAGGATTAGCCATGGGGGTCAGTGCGGCCATCGCCGGGGGCTGCAACATCGGGCACGGCTTCACCGGTGTGCCTACCCTCGCCCTCAGCAGCCTGACAGCCACCATCTTCACATTCTTAGGCGCCTGGCTTGGAAATTATCTGCGTTTTATGCGCTCCCCGCGCATCCCGCTCTCAAAAATAAAGGTGAATACCTGAGATAACCAGGGCCAGGCTGCCCAAATCAATAAGACGAAAACGGGCAGGTATTCGACCAGCCGGACCAGGTCATATTCACGCAGATTTTCCGGATCAAGATACGTTAAATACGAGCTTGAAACCGCAAGTGACAGGTACAGCCAGGGCCAGATGAAGCGCCTGGTTTGAGATTCTTCGTCTTCTCTCGGCAACAAGAATGGCAGCAGGGGAACAATAAAGGTTACATACCATGGATGGACCGTGTGAGTCAGAAGGAGATAAGCGCCGATCGGAATTACGAACAGGCGGATCAAACTTAACGTC
Source organism: Anaerolineales bacterium (assembly GCA_041558875.1). Classification (GTDB taxonomy): domain Bacteria; phylum Chloroflexota; class Anaerolineae; order Anaerolineales; family UBA4823; genus PFL25. The sequence continues at coordinate 34,535 of JBFFEL010000007.1, read as the reverse complement.
CGGGTGAGATAGCCCGCCCTCTGCGGATCATCCAGCCGCCAGGCCCACCATCCAGTCAGCAAAGAGATCAGCATTATAGCAGCCGAGGTGACAGATCGCGCCACCAGGATCGGCATCCTCCCGACCACCTCTACCGGGACAGCCCCGGGTGTGTTGTAGCCGCTGATCAACACCTCTAACCAATGGTAAAGGCTGCTGTTGAAGTTCCACTGGCTAAGATAAATTCGCATCGCACCGAAAACACCCGTGCCGTTCAGGGGACCCAAAACTCCCCAACCTGCACCGTTGGTAAATAGGGCTAAAAAGCCAATAATTATCCCCAGGTACATAAGTAGCCACTTCCACCGCCAGCGTCTTAAGAATACGGGCACCAGCAGCGCAGCAAGACCCTTCGTTAATGTTGCCCCTGCCATTGCCAGAACAACCCCAGAATTGATCCATCCTTTGCTTCTGGTTTTATCCGCAGACCGAATCAGCAGCCAAAATGCCAGCATGGCAAGGGAGATCATCCAGGCATCAACTACATGCGCACCGTTGGTGAATTCCGAAATGATCAGCGGGTTCCAGAGATAGATCAATACACCTGCCGGGTTGATCGACAATCGTTTCAGGCTATCGAACACCAGCCAGCCAATCCCCAAGTCCAGAATCACTGTGGAAATCTGGAAAGACAACACGCTCTCCGGGGCGATACCAGACACCAGCAGAAAAAGTAATTGTGCAGCTGGCAGATAAGGTGAAGCCATCCAGTCGTGGTTCACCAATGCCCTCAACGGGATTTCAAATGTATCCAGCTGGGGTGAGTTGACTGCAAAAGCATAAGGATTGACTCCCTGCCGAAGCAGGTTCCCATCCCAGATGAAACGGTAGATATCATCTGATAATGATTGTTCAGTCAGGAGGAACAGGATTCTGAACGATATGGCAAATGCCCAGATAAGGCTCAAGGGTATTTTGTCCCGGTCCAACCTGATTACGGCGACGATGTATGCTGCAGCAGCGATCAGATAGAAAATGAGAAAAGCTGTGACTTGCGGCCCGCGCAAATCTGGCAGCGGGATGAGGAAAATCAAGCTGCCAGCCAGGATGATCCCTGAGAAAAATGATATTCCACCCCAGGATTTAACTCTTTGAAAAGTCACCTTTTATTTAGAATATACTAATTTCAATGGCATAGATCACTCTTGGTATCTTCGGCGGCGAGGACGCAGCCGGGAGCTTATTCCATCAGACCCAGATCGCGCCAATTTTTTCTCGCTCAAGCCGCCGTCTCCCGCAGCTAGTGCGGGACAGGCTCGGCGGCGATCACACCATCTTGAGTAGGAAACGAAGCCTATGTCAATCACCTTGCTCCGGATCGGTAAGAGCCGGATTCAAATCCAGCGACAGCTGGGTTAAGTAGCGCCGGGTATGCTTGAGCCGGTCTTGTGGGTAGCGTTGAATCTCCCTCAAGAGACGCTCAAGGTCGTCAGCTGTGTCCACGTCATACCATTCCGGTAATAAGGCCACCCCCAGGTTTTCCGCCTCGGCTTTGGCGATAGACTGCTCCATAACCTTGGGAGTGCTCCATTGAATATCGTCAAACAGACCTGGGTAAAGTTTTTTCAACCCCACCAGGTAATAGCCGCCATCATCGCTGGGGCCAAAGACCACATCCTGCCCGTCAAGCAGCTCAAGCGCCTGGTGAATATACTCACTGGGCAGGCTGGGGCCATCGGAATTGAAGGCCAGAACCTTGGGATATCCCCGTTCGAAGAGCTCTTCAAAGACCTGTTTCAGACAGTCACCGATATTTTCACAAGTCACAGGAATGAGTAGCGTGCCGGCAGGTGTTTTCCCTTCGAAGTAGCCGATTGACTCGGGCGGAGTCACCGCCACCGCCAGGTCGATTCCCTCAATGCTGGAGGCCAGGTCAATGGTATCTTCAAGCAGCGCCTCAAACAAAGCCGCGGCTTGAGATAACTCCAATGGAGGGCTGAGGCGAGTCTTGGTGGTGCCAACCTGCGGCTCTTTGGCGATGATGATCAGGATGGGATTCTTCACTCCAAGTCCTTTGACCATGAAAATTTTATAATCGTGCGCATTATATAGTAAGTCGCCAGGACTGTCCCCCTCACGGTACCGCTGATCTTCGATCGGCCTCCGATGCGAGGGTGATAGTTCACTGGGACTTCAAGGATACGCCACCCCCGCCTGGCTGCTTTAGTGATCATCTCCGTCGGCCAACCATAGGTCATTTCCTGCATGTCCAGTTCCAGCAGCTTCGACCGCAGAACCGCACGAAAAGGGCTCAAGTCGCTGATCGCCAGTCCGTACAGAAGTCTGATCATCCCGGCTGACAGCTGGTTGCCAAATTTTTGATGCCAGGGCATAGCACCTGGAGAGATCGCCCCGGCCAACCTGGATCCCAAGACCATATCAGCCTCATCCCGCATGATCGGTGTCAGGAGATCGGATATCTGAGTCGGTTCATCGGCGCCGTCAGCATCCATAAAGACGATCACCTCACTTTGTGTATTGGCAACACCAACAGCACAGGCGCGGCCATAGCCGCGTTGGTCTTCCTGGATTACCTGGGCGCCATTCGCCTCTGCAATGGCAACCGTACCGTCAATGGAGCCTCCATCAACTAGGATGATCTCGTTGACCAGGTTCCGATCAACCTGCCCCAAGACAGTTCCCAGGCTCTCTTCTTCATTCAGTGCGGGGATCACCAATGCAATGTTCAATCTCGACTCTCGAATAGATAATGACAGTCTTTTCCAGGTGGAATGATACCAGTTGTTCGCCATTCCAACCGTCTCTTGATGCCAGGAGATAGTTAAATCTTACTGAAATAATAGGATATACTTAGTAGAATTTATCCATCGAAATACCATTGCAAATGCCCCAAAACCTTCCCCCTCCCCGCATTCACGTCTTAGCCAAACCAAGCGGCGCCACCTGCAACCTGGCCTGCTCCTACTGCTTCTTCCTGGATAAGGAGTTGCTTTATCCAAATAGCAAATTCCGCATGACGGATGAAGTGCTGGAAAACTACATCCGCCAGTTAATCGAGTCTCACCGCACATCTGAGGTGACCGTCGCCTGGCAGGGCGGAGAACCAACCCTGATGGGAGTCGATTTCTATCGCAAGGCGATCCAGTACCAGGAGAAATACCGTAAACCCGGCATGACCTTCGAGAACACCATGCAGACCAACGGCACTTTGCTTGATGATGAGTGGTGCGAGTTCTTTAAGGAAAACGATTATTTGATCGGCATCAGCATCGATGGACCCCAGCACCTGCACGATGCCCACCGGGTCGATAAAGGCAGTCAGGGCACCTATGATAATGTCATGCGCGGGCTGCGCTTGCTGCAAAAACACGAGGTGGAGTACAACGTCCTGGTGACAGTAAACAGCCTCAACGCCGATTACCCGCGTGAGATCTACCGTTTCATGCGTGACGAAGTGGGCACCAAGTGGATCCAATTCATCCCCATCGTCGAACGCGTTAACCCGGATGGATACAATGTCTACCAAATGGGCAACACCGTCACCGAAAGATCTGTGCGACCAGAACAATTCGGCAGGTTTTTGATCCAGGTGTTCGATGAGTGGATTCGGGAAGACGTGGGCGAGATTTTCGTCCAGACCTTCGAAGCTGCGGCTCGCAACTGGATGGGACTTGATTCTTCAGGGATGTGTGTCTTCGAAGAGACCTGCGGCCTGGGTCTGGCCATTGAGCATAATGGGGATCTGTACTCCTGCGACCATTTCGTCGAGCCGGATTACCTGCTGGGCAACATAAAAGAAGAGCATATGCTGCAGATGGTCGCTTCGGACGAACAGACTAAGTTCGGGCAGGACAAGCGCGATTCGCTACCCCAATACTGCCTGGATTGTGACGTGCGCTTTGCCTGTCATGGAGAATGTCCCAAAAATCGCTTTATCGAAACCCCCAGCGGGGAACCCGGGCTTAATTACCTCTGCGCCGGGTACAAAGGTTTCTTCCACCGCATTGATGAACCCTTCAAGATATTAACCATGCTGATGCGCTCCGGCCGCCCGGCCTCGGATGTGATGGCCATCGTTGCCGATGGGGAAATACATTTCAAGGAATCCTTCGCTAAAGCCAAGGTGGATGATAACTGTCCCTGTGGCAGCGAAATGCGCTTTAAGGATTGTCATGGCTGGCAGCGCCCTAAGCGGCGCCGCAAACGTCGCCGGGCAGTCGTCCCTCAGGCCCGTCCTCCAGTCAGGATCAGCTAGTTCATCTAGATCCTTTTCACCACCATGGTAATAACCTTTAGCAGTTCTGAATGAAATCAATATATAATTAACAAAACGTCAATATCGATTCCTGATGAGAAGAAATTCTTGTAAGAATACCCGATATCTTGATTCCTTTTTGAGATAGCGTTATTTGTATACTGGAGAATATGCCCAACCCCAAATGAGAGAAAGGATTCAATTCATAGGCAATAGATTCTCAGTCTGATAAAACAGATAGGAACGAGGGAAGTTAATAAGTGAAATATGAAAAGGGGGAGAAGAAAAGTAGGACAAATTGGGGGACTGCTTATGATTGTTTGAATCGTAATCAAGGTAAGAGGTTTTCTCTTTTAGTATATTTTAGCTTCCTAGGTTGCAATGGCAGCCGTGGATGTTGGGTTCAACAACCACCCAACAATATTTAGCGGAACCATTGCAATAAATCTTATACAAATTATCATTGGTGTATTCTTGGCCTGATAAATCACCTAAGATCACATCGCGCGAGACGACGCGCCGGTCGAGGTGAAGCTCAGCCGGCCTGATTCATGGTTGTGATTTCACATGGAAGGGTTAGAGCCAAAAATTTTTGGAAACAAGACTAAATCACCGGACACAGACGGGCAAAAAATTTGATCAATAATTGATGTTTTATTTAAAGGAGAGAACAGCGCAAATATTCAGCCACGCCCGCTGGGGCGAGCATTTCTTAATCAAAAGTTAATGGCAAGACCCGCTGGGTCTATCAACTATAAGAAAAGGAGACTTTAATCATGCCAAAAGGAAAACCAAATATCTTAGTCATCTGGGGTGACGATATCGGCATCAGCAATATCAGCGCTTATTCAGATGGATTGATGGGCTATCGAACCCCGAACATCGACCGCATCGCCAACGAGGGTATGCGCTTCACCGATTCCTATGGCCAGCAAAGCTGCACCGCCGGTCGGGCAGCCTTCATCACCGGCCAGAGTCCTTACCGCACCGGCCTGACCAAGGTCGGAATGCCTGGTGTGGACATCGGTCTGCAGGCGGAGGATGCCACCATCGCTGAGCTGCTTAAGCCGCTGGGCTACGCTACCGGCCAGTTCGGAAAGAATCACTTCGGTGATTTGAACAAGTATCTGCCCACCAACCACGGCTTCGATGAATTCTTCGGCAATCTCTATCACCTCAATGCAGAGGAGGAACCGGAGAATGTAGACTACCCACCGGAAGAAGATTTTCCCGAATTCCACGCTCGCTTTAAGCCGCGGGGAGTGATGCATACCTGGGCAACTGACGAAGACGACCCCACGGAGCAGCCGCGCTGGGGCCGGGTTGGCAAGCAGAAGATCGAGGACACCGGCCCGTTGACCAAGAAGCGCATGGAAACCATTGATGCCGAGCTTCTGCCGGAGGCGAAAAGATTTATCAAAGACGCGCACGAGAATGAGCAACCCTTCTTCGTCTGGCTCAACACCACCTGGATGCACTTCCGCGTCCACCCACCGGAGGAGATCCTGGGCCAGGCCGGGCGCTGGCAATCCTTCTACCATGACGCCATGGTCGAGCACGACAAACACGTGGGTGAAATGCTTGATCTGCTGGATGAGCTGGGCATCGCCGACGATACCCTGGTGTTCTACAGCACAGACAATGGCCCGCACATGAACTCCTGGCCCGATGCGGCCATGACGCCCTTCCGCAACGAGAAGAACTCCAACTGGGAAGGTGCCTTCCGTGTGCCAGCCATGGTGCGCTGGCCGGGTAAGATTCCAGCAGGCGTCGTCTCCAACGAGATCATCGCCCACCAGGACTGGCTGCCCACCTTCCTTGCAATGGCCGGTGAGCCGGACATTAAAGAAAAGCTGAAGGCAGGCCACCAGGCCGGCGACAAGACGTTCAAGGTGCATATCGATGGTTATAACTTGTTGCCTTTTCTCACTATTGAAGGTGAAAAAAGCCCGCGACCGGGGTTTATCTACTTCTCCGATGATGGCGAGTTGACCGCCGTCCGGTTCGACAACTGGAAGCTGGTCTTCGCCGAACAAAGAGCGACTGGGACATTAAAGATCTGGCAAGAACCCTTCACTCAATTACGCGTGCCTTATTTCTTCAACCTGCGCACCGATCCATACGAACGAGCTAATATCACCTCGAACTCCTACTATGACTGGATGATCGATCATGTCTACCTGCTATACGCTGGCCAGGCGATCGTGGCACGCTTCATGGACACCTTTAATGAATTTCCACCCCGTATGAAACCAGCCAGCTTCTCCGTCGACCAGATCGTGGAGAAGATGAACGAAAATATCGGTGGTGCAGGTTAGCTTTTGCTGAGAATTGACAGGGTTACGCGTTGTGGCTTAATCCTGTCTAGGGATGGGTCTGGTTCCTTTCTGGAACCAGACCCATTTGCCTAAACTCGAATATTAATGAACCTTGAAGACCTAGAGAAATTTACGGTTGCCGATCAAGTACGTGATTTTTACGATCAGCACCCTTACCCACCGCCAGTCGCCGATCTGGATGAATATCGCCAACAATGGCAGGTTGAAGGTCGGCGTCGCGCAGATTTCCATCTCTTCTGGCCGGCAAAACCCTACCGTGACGAGATGCAGATCCTGGTGGCTGGTTGTGGTACCTCCCAGGCAGCCAGATATGCCTTGCGCTACCCCTCTGCCCAAATCGTGGGTATAGATGTCAGCAGCACCAGCATCCAGGAAACAGAGAAACTGAAACGCAAGTATAAGCTGGCCAATCTGGAGCTCGTGCAGCTACCTGTAGAACGGGTAGAGGAATTTAACTTGCAGTTCGATAAAATCATCTGTACCGGGGTGCTGCACCACCTGCTAGACCCTCAGGTCGGACTGCATGCCTTACGCAAGGTTCTCAAACCAGATGGAGCCCTGCACCTGATGGTATATGCGACCTATGGCCGGACCGGCATCTACATGATTCAGGAGTACTGCCGCCGTCTGGGCATTGGTACATCCGATGAAGAGGTCACCGAATTGGCAGAGGCGCTCATGGCTTTGCCCCTGGAACATCCCTTAGCTCGACTACTCGGTGAAGCGCCAGATTTTCGGCGCAAGGCAGCACTGGCAGATGCATTGTTAAATCCGCAAGACCGATCCTACACTGTCCCACAATTATTTTATTTATTCGAAAGTACTGATTTGAGGTTTGGGCGCTGGTTGCGACAAGCACCATACCTGCCCCACTGCGGTGATCTGGCAGACTCACCCCACGCATCCCAGCTGGCTAAGCTTCCGGTTGAAGAGCAATTTGCAGCCGTGGAACTATTTCGCGGTACCATGCTGCGCCACAGTGCGATCATCTACCGGAATGACAGCCCTTTTCCTTTGCAGCCAGTACATTTCGAAGGTGATGACTGGCGATCTTATGCTCCACATCGTATACCGGGAACAATCGTTATTGAGGAAAAATTACCCCCAGGCGCGGCCGCGGTGCTGATCAATCAAAGCCACACGGATATGGATATTTATTTACCGGTCAATCAGAAAGAAAAGCAGCTGTATGAAGCAATCGATGGTACCCGTTCTATCGGTGAGATAATAGAAGGTATCAGTGAAATTGAAGCATTAAGCAAAGATGGTACCCGTACATTCATCGAGCGTTTGTGGTGGTACGACCAGGTCGTTTTTGATATCTCTTAACATTCAAATTCTTGATCAGGCTGAATTAATTCAGCTGAATCTACTCAGCAAGGATTGCATATGTCCCCGACCCTCTCCTCATGGCATGATACAAATACAAAACAGAGAATTTTGAATTTTGTGACCATGGTTACTGATGAGTCCAGTACCAACTATGTCCCTCCCCGGGAGCGCATCGCGGTCTTCGATAACGACGGCACCCTGTGGTGCGAAAAACCGATGTACATCCAGTTCGATTACCTGCTGCGCAGGTTGGCAGCCCAGGCCGAAAGCGAGCCATCTCTTCGGTCCCAGCAGCCCTGGCAAGCGGTCTGGGAGAAGGACTTCGATTGGTTGGGCGGCGCAGTGACGAAGCATTACCAGGGAGACGACCGCGATCTGCAGGTTCTAGTCGGTGGCATTCTCACCCTTTCTGAAGGTCAGCCTGTGGAGCAGGTCGAGGAAGAAGCGAAGGAATTCATCGAAAACGAACTGCACCCGACATTAGGAATTCAATATTCAAACTGTGTCTACCAGCCAATGCTTGAGCTGCTGGAACACCTGGAAGCTAATGGGTTCAGCAACTATATCGTCTCAGGTGGTGGGCGTGACTTCATGCGCGGCTTTGCCAAGGAGTTATACGGCATTCCCCGTGAAAGGGTCATTGGCAGCACGGTCGCCTATCACTATTTGGAAAGTAAAAGCGGAGGTTCAATCGTGCAGCGTGCCGAGCTGGATGTGATCGACGATGGTCCCGGCAAACCAGTTCAAATCTGGAATATGATTGGTCGCCGCCCGATAATCGCGGCTGGTAATTCCAATGGTGATCTGCATATGCTGAGTTTCACCGGAGGGACTTCCTTACCCGCTTTGCAGCTCCTTGTGAATCACGATGATGCCGAACGGGAATTTGCCTACACTGCCGGGGCGGAGAAGATCATCAGCGCAGCTCAGGAGAATGATTGGATCAATATCAGCATCAAGAAAGATTGGATAGAGGTCTTCCTAAACTGAATCTGACTATTCGTAGTCATTCAACAGCAGCTCATGCTTGCAGAGTTATCCAATAACGACTTAAATTTGATCCCCAAAACATGATTGGATTTTTCCTTGACAAACTATGGAAATAGTGTAAAATAAGGACGGAATGAACGTTCATTCCGCTAGTTGAGAAAAAATCAGATGACTGATAAACGCAATGCCATTCTGAAAGCCACCCTCAAACTGATTTCCGAGAATGGATTTCACGGAACTCCCATGTCGCAGATCGCTGAAGAGGCTGATGTTGGCGCAGGCACGATCTACCGCTACTTTGAGAGCAAAGAGGTCCTGATCCACGAGCTGTTCCTCGAGGTGAAACGCGAGATCAGCCAGGCCATGCTGAGCGACATTTCTCCAGAAGGGAGTACAGAAGAGATCTTCCGTCAGGCCTGGCTAAATACCTTCAATTTCTGTTTGCAAAATCCCCAGGAGATGATATTTCTGGAGCAGTTCTATAATTCACCTTTTCAGACCCCGGAAACAGAGGCCGCTACGCTCGAATATCTTGCCCCAGCCATTAGTGTCTTTCAGAAAGCTGTCGAAGCAGGCGAGCTCAAAGATATGCCCTTTGAGATGCTGACCATGTTCGTCCATGATGTCACCGTAGCCAGTGCCAAACGCCACATTAGCGGCGCCCTGGTGATGGACGAGACCAAGCTCGAAATAGTGGTCCAGGCTTGCTGGGATGCGGTCAAGGCAAATTAGTTTTTTTTATACCAAGCGGAATGAACATTCACTCCGCAACCAATTTCTTTCAGGAGGATAACAATGAACAATAAATGGACAATTAATCAAATGCCCGATCAGAGCGGAAAGGTCGTCATCGTGACAGGCGCCAACAGCGGGATCGGTTTTGAATCCGCCCGGGCACTGGCGCACAAGGGGGCAGTCGTGATCATGGCCTGCCGTAGCCTTGAAAAAGGTGAAATTGCCTTAGAAAAGATTCAAAACGAAAATCCCGCTGGAAAGGTCGTCCTCCAACAAATCGATCTCGCAGACCTGGCATCAGTGCGAAGGTTTGCTGAGAATATTCTCTCACTCTACGACAGGCTGGACATCCTGATCAACAATGGGGGTATCATGGCAACCCCCTACGGTAAAACCGTGGATGGATTTGAGACTCAGTTTGGCACCAATCATTTGGGACACTTTTTGTTGACCGGCTTGTTGATTGATTTGCTGAAGGATACACCTGATTCACGGGTTATCACCGTCACCAGCTATGCTCATTACTTCGGCAGGATTGCATTCAACGATCTAAATGGTGAAAATTTCTATCAGAAATGGATGGCATACGGGCAGAGCAAGCTGGCCAATGTACTCTTCGGATACGAACTGCAGCGCCGGACGGCCAGTGATGGAGGGAACCCGATCAGCGTCGTAGCTCACCCAGGATATGCAGCCACAAATTTACAGCACACCACCACCTTCTTCAGCATGCTCAATCCCATTATGGCTCAAAGCCCGGAGATGGGCGCACTTCCCATCCTCTATGCGGCAACAGAACCTGAAATAAAAGGGGGAGAGTACATTGGTCCAGACGGTTTCCTGGGCCAACGCGGCTATCCGCATAAAGCCAGTTCAAGCCAGCGTTCACACGATGAGGATACTGCTCTGCACCTTTGGGAAGTTTCTGAAGAACTTACTCAACTCAAATTTAATATAGAATAGATCATAATATTTTTGGCAAATTTCATCAGCAGATTACAGCCAAAGCTCCCTCCACCAGGGAGCTTTTTGCATCTGGGCTGACATCAACCGCTTATCAAGAAACTGACAAATAATCAAATTGGTCCTTGACAATATAGGGAAATTGATATATAAATGACTGAGTAGTCAGTCATTTATATTGATGGGAAATTAATATGCCCCGTAAACTAAGTTCTGAGAAAAGACAGCAATTCTTAGATTCTGCCTTAAAGCTTTTTGTAGCCAACGGTGTGAAGAACACCTCCACAGCCGCCATCGCCAAAGATGCGGGCACTGCCTCCGGCACCTTTTTCTTGTACTTCCCCACCAAGCAAGATTTGATCAATGAGCTGATCTTGCAAATCGGAAGGCAGCAGTCCGAATACATCAACTCGCTGTTGACCCGAAACTTATCCGCCTGGGAGACATTTCTTACTATTTGGTACGGCTCGATCCGCTGGTTCCTGGAAAATATTGATGCATACCAGTATTTCCGCCAGGTGAGAGATTCAGGTCTGATAGAGGATGAGGTGATCCAGGAATCCGAACAATTCTTTGCATACTACTACCAGGCCATCCAAAGAGGACTCGACGAAGGCGCTATCAAACCCTATCCTATAGAACTGATCGGAGGGATGCTCTACCAGGATATCGTTGCAGTGATGAACCTGTTAACTGCCGAGACAGATCCGGAAGGAAAAGAAAACTTGATTCAACTTGGGTTTGGTATTTTCTGGGATGGCATAAAAGCCGAATAAGCACTTCCCTGAAAGGATTAAAAACAAGAACAAGATGAAATTTCGAAGCATAATCGTTACTCAGCGTGGCGGACCTGAAAATCTCCAGATTGTCGAGAATCCTTTGCGAGATCCCAAACCAGGAGAAATCAGGGTGAAAATCCTTTCTGCACCGGTATCCCTGCCAGATGTCGAGGCCCGCTATGGACATTCACCGTTCAAGCTCAAAGTACCCTTTGTGCCCGGTTATGCCGTCGTTGGGGATGTGGATAAGGTAGGACAAGACATCCACAACACCTCAATTGGCAACCGGGTGGCAGCCCTGACAGTCTTTGGCGGTTATTCGGAGTATATCTACCTCCAGGAAGACCAGTTGATCCCCCTCTCCCCCGCCCTGGATCCAACAGAAGTTGCCCCACTGATCCTAAACTACATCGTCGCCTACCAGACGCTCCACCGCGCTGCCAATGTCAAGGCGGGAGACAAAGTGCTCATCATCGGTGCCAGCGGCGGCGTTGGAACAGCGTACCTGCAGCTGGGCAAACTGGCTAACCTCACCATGTACGGCCTCGCCTCCAAGGGCAAACATGCGGTCTTGTCCGATTATGGGGCAATACCGATCGATTACCACTCGCAAGATTTTACACAAGTGATCCAGGGAACTGAGCCTGGTGGTCTGGATGCTGTTTTTGATGGCATCGGCGGGGATTACATCCAGCGTAGTTTTTCATTGCTCAAGCCGAGGGGCACTTATGTGGGTTACTGCAATCCTCAAAGCCTCCCAGGAATGTTTCGTTATCTTGGGCTGGTTCTCTGGCTCAATCTACTGCCCAATGGAAGGTCAGCAAAGTTTTATGGCACCGGCATATCTCGCTTCAACAAGCGTCCATTTCTAGAAGATTGGGCTGCCCTCTTCAACCTGCTGGAGGAGGGGAAAATCAAACCCATCATTGCCACCCGATACCCGATCCTGGATGCCGCAAAAGCCAATCAGCAGTTAGAAAGCGGAACTGTCACTGGCAATATCGTTTTGCTCGCGCCGGAGACGATGTAAAATGAATGCATACAATTACACTAGGAGAACCGATGGCTCGATCAAGTAATACCGTTCAATTTGGCGAAAAATCCGGTCAGCGAACGGAGCTGTACCCCGGAGCAGTTACTCAATCCTTATACCTTCCCATGCGGGATGGAGTCAAGATCGCGGTCGATCTTTGTCTGCCAAAGGATCTTCCAGCCGAATCGAAAATTCCTGCCATCCTCATCATGGCCCGCTACTGGCGGAGTTTCGCTACCCGTACACCAGACCAACCTGGCAAAGTGCCGATGGGACCCAGGGATCCTATTTCGGATTATTTGATAAATCATGGCTACGCAGTTGTCCAGGTGGATGTGCGCGGCACTGGGGCTTCTTTCGGCACCTGGGAATACGTCACCTCATCCACTGAAATGGCTGATATGGCCGAAATTGCCGCCTGGGCCGCCCGACAGCCTTGGTGCGATGGCTCCATAGGTGCGGTAGGAATATCGTATGAAGGCTCAACAGCGGAACTTCTGGCAGCAGGAGGGGAACCATCCGTACGGGCGATCATCCCCCAGGAAACCGAATTTGACCTGTATACCGACATCGTATTTCCAGGGGGAATTCGCAACGAATCGTTCATCGACACCTGGAACCACACCAATCATCAATTAGATCAAAACAAAGTGCCCAAGGAATGGGGCTGGTCAGCGCGGTTGTTCGTCACAGGTGTCCGCCCCGTGGACGGAGATGATAAGAAGCAAATACTGCAGGCGGCAATCGAGGAACATAAGCAAAATCCGGATGTTCATGCAGCCGTTCAGGGCATTACCTACCGGGATGACCTGTTTGGTAGTACCGGCGCAACTTTGGACGAGATGAGTTTTTTCAGCCATCAAGATGCAACCGAACAGAGCGGCGCAGCAATCTTCAGCTGGGGAAGCTGGCTGGATGGAAACACAGCTAATGCGGTGTTGCACCGGTTCATCAATCTCAACAACACGCAGATAGCAGTCATCGGTGCCTGGAGTCACAACATGAAGACCCACGCCAGCCCATATCAGGATCCGAAGGCAAAACCTGTTCCATCTCTACATGGACAATGGCGCGAGGTGCTCAGTTTCTTTGATCACCATCTGCTCGATCAAAAAGATTCCAGATTTGAAGAAAAGGTGCTTTATTACTACACCCTGGGCGCAGAGAAATGGCAGAAAACTAATGTATGGCCCCCAGAAGATACGGATGCCCAGCGCTGGTATTTTGCTGAGGATAGTCGCTTGACTGCTAACGAATTAGACCAGGAAATTGGGGAGGATAGATATAAAGTTGATCCCGAGGCCACTACCGGCACCCACAACCGCTGGCACACACCAGACGGTCTCACTCCAGTCATATATAAGGACCGCGCTAGAGCTGACCAGCGCCTGCTTACCTATACCAGTGATCCGTTATCCGAGGATATAGAGATCACCGGTCATCCTATGGTGACCCTCCATGTCATTTCCACTGCCGATGATGGCGCCTTTTATGTATATCTGGAGGAGGTTGACACGCAGGGAAAGGTCACTTACCTGACTGAAGGGCAGCTGCGTGCCATCCACCGTAAAGTCTCCGCATCTTCACCACCTTACCGCTCATTTGGTCCTTTTCACTCATTCCAGAAAAAAGATGCTTCCCCTTTGGTCCCTGGCGAAGTGGCTGAAATTTCCTTTGCATTGATGCCTGTCTCGGTTCAAATCAAAAAAGGCCATCGCTTACGGGTTGCCATTGCGGGTCATGACAAGGATACCTTTGCTCCCATCCCACAGCAAGGAGCACCCACAATTACCATTCAGCGAAATTCCAGATTTGCTTCATCTATCGAGCTTCCTATTATTAAAAGGTAAGGGGAGCTTGACTTCTCCAACCACAACTTGTACCGGACATGTAACCTTCTTGAGAGAACTGCATCTAATGCAAGGAACTGTTTGTATCTACTGTAAGTAGGAGGCGTACATGAAAACCGTCACAAGAATTGAATTGGTTGAAAACGAACAAAAAAACCCCTGGTTGGGGATCGGAATACTGCTGGCCTTGTTGGCAATCCTCAGTCTCGGGGTAGCTGCATGTGGACCAGCCCCAGCTCAAGTCGCGGTAGACAACCTGCCAGCCGAGATTTCGATTGACGAGGCGCACCAGCTCTATCAGGAAGGTGTCTTCTTCCTGGATGTGCGCACGCAGGAAGAGTGGGATGAGTTTCATGCACCCAACTCAACCCTGATCCCTTTAAACCAGCTGTCAAATCGGGTGAATGAATTACCCTCAGATGAACCGATCGTCGTGGTCTGCAGGTCGGGCAACCGCAGCCAGGCCGGCCGGGATATCTTGCTGGACAATGGATTCGAAGAAGTCTCCAGCATGGCTGGTGGATTGAACGCCTGGAGGTCAGCGGGCTACCCAATTCAATAGCATCTGATTGGCCCCTTTAAGTAATTAAATCCACCCAGGTCTCGTCTTGACCTGGGTGTTTTGTGTTAAGCGGAAGCGGGGCTCGTTGATAGATCATAGTAGATTTGCACAGAAACTTTAGTCCAGCGTTTGGGGGAGCATAAACCTGAAAAATGAGTAAAATGATACTTAATTTATCCTTGACAAAATATGTGCAATTAGTGTACAATATGTTTGCCAATAAAGAAATACACGGTCTTTTTAGGAGAAGATTTTATGAACAGTCGTGATCAAATGGAACAAATTGTTGAGTTAATAGATATCCAAAAGTCATACGAAGTCAGTGGTGGTCAGGTGCCCGTGCTGAAAGGTTTATCCTTAGCGGTAGAGCCGGGTGAATTCCTGGCGATAACCGGCCCATCCGGAAACGGGAAATCCACCCTGCTCAACATGATCACCGGCATCGACCGCCCCACCAGCGGTGATGTGCTGGTGAGCGGATCTACAGTGAATGAGATGAGCGAAAACCAACTGGCAGCCTGGCGAGGTGAGAATATTGGCATCATCTTCCAGTTCTTCCAGCTGCTGCCTGCCTTGAGTCTGGAGCAGAATGTGCAGATGCCAATGGAATTCGCAGGAAAATACAGCCGAAAAGAACGTCGGGAAAGGGCTCGGTATTTGCTCGACCTGGTTGAACTGGGAGACCAGGCCCACAAACTGCCCGGCATGGTTTCCGGCGGACAACAGCAGCGAGCAGCCATCGCCCGTGCCCTGGCTAACGACCCCCCGCTACTGGTCGCCGACGAGCCTACCGGAAATCTCGATTCAAAGACCGCCGAGACGATCTTCGAACTCTTCTTGAAGCTAGTCGACCAGGGAAAAACCCTGCTTATGGTCACCCACGATGCCAACCTGGTGGAGCGCATTCCGCGCATTTTGGAGATCCGGGATGGAATTATTTACTGCGATTCGATTGCCGCTCCTGATGTATTTACTAGCAGTCCTGTTGAACTACAGCCAGCGGAAAACGCTCGATGAACAGCCTACTGACCAAAGTCTGGTACGAATTGTGGAGTAATAAAGCGCGCACTTTCCAGGTGGTGATGGTGATCGCCTTAGGTGCCATCGGCATTGGACTGGTGATCGGCGGGCGCAATCTGATCGCCGGCACAATCTCAGACCAGTGGAAGCAGGCCCAACCGCCTAATATTAAATTAGGTGTCAATCCCCCTCTAACTTCTGATCAACTGCGCGCCCTGGAACGCATCGATGGAGTTTATCAGGCGGAAGGTTTGATGAATACCTCCATTGAGTGGCGATTGGCAGGAGACACCGAATGGCAGACTGCTCTGTTGGAATCTCGCCAGGATTTCAGTGATCAAAAAATGGAGCTGGTTAACCTGGTTAGCGGAGAACTGCCCACGCACAACACTTTTGGGGTGATTAAAACCGCGGACACCCTGTACGGTGTTGGAGAAGGAGCAGAAATTGAAGTGCGCCTAAACGACCGCACCCGCACATACAACGTTACTGGGACGCTGAAACCAGTTGGTCCCTTCCCAGTTGTGTTTTTGGGACAGCCGGTATTCTATGCTGACCGGAACACATTCGCCCGGTTGACTGGGCGCAACACCTTCGACACCATCCAAACCCGGGATATCGTCTTCAACCAGGCCAGCGCAGAAGCCACTGATTTGGCTATTCAAGATTATTTTGAAAATATTGGAGTTGATTCGGTTGGCGTGTTGTTCCCCTTTCAATCCCGCATTGTTCCGCCGGATATCCCCCCGGCAGCCGAAATATTGAACGCCATTTTCCTGATCCTGGGTGTGATCGGGGTGATCATCATCGCCCTGGGCATTTTCCTGGTCTACAACAGTATCAACGCCATCATCACCCAGCAGGTCAATCAGATCGGTGTGATGAAGGCTATCGGAGCCCAACCCTGGCAGGTTTTCCTGGTTTATTTCGCCCTAGTGCTGGCTTTTGGGTTGCTGGCGGCACTGGTTTCCATACCCCTAGGTTCTGTTGGAGCCCGCGGTCTGCAGGGCTTGTTTATCAATTTGCTCAATCTGGAAGATCCAGGTTTCTCTTTTGACCTGGCAGCCATTTCAGTTCAGGTGGCCGTAGCCATCGCTGCCCCCATCCTGGCTGCCCTGCTCCCCTTGCTGGCCGGTGTACGGATAACCGTGCGGGAAGCGATCAACACCTACGGATTAACTGGAGGCACCGGGCTGGTAGAAAGGCTGGTTGCCCGTCTAAGCCGGCTGCCCTACTCACTGCTGTTAGTCATTGGAAATACCTTCCGCAACCGCAGCAGGGTGGTCCTGATCGAGATTACCCTTGTCCTTGCAGGCGTGGTGTTCATGATGGTCTTAGGCGTCAACGATGCCACTCGCTATACATTCGGAGAGAAGCTGACCAGCATCCACACCTACCAGGTGAACCTTCAGTTCGAAGAACTGACCCGTTCAAAACGCATTGATAACTTGGCACTGACCAATCCACAAGTTAAGGAGGTCGAATCCTGGCTGGTTCTGCCCGGAACAGCTCGTCCGGTAGAGCAGAATGAGAGCCAGGTGGATGATGCCCGTATACGTATGTTTGGTTTACCCCCAATCAGCGCAATGTACCAGCCTGAATTACGTGAAGGCCGCTGGCTGAGTGAATCGGACCAGCACTCGGTCGTGATCACAGAGCGATTGGCCAGCGAAAAAAGCTGGACTGTTGGAGACCGCATCACCCTGACGGATACCAATCAACGAGAAACTGATTGGGATGTTGTTGGCATCACCTACGATCCGCTGGCAAACTCCGATGTGTTCGTCCCCCTGGCCAGGTTGCAGCAGGAACAGCGTCAGACTGGCCGGGTCAACACACTGTGGGTGACGACAAACAATCTAGATCCGGAAGCCACCCAGGCCGTTGCGTTTGAGCTTTCCGAATCTTTCGAAACCAGGAATCTGGACGTAACTCCCTCCGGGACTTTCGGATACCTAACCATGGCCGAAATAATCTCCCAGACCCAGGGCGGCTACAGCCTGATCTTCCAACTACTCTCAATAATGGGCGTGATCATTGCCATCGTGGGAGGCGTCGGACTGAGCGGCGTGTTAACCCTAAACGTATTGGAGCGCCGCCGAGAGATCGGCGTGATGCGCTCGATAGGTGCTTCCTCCTGGCGGGTGATCCGCATTTCGATCGGTGAGGGTGTCCTGCTTGGCTGGGTCAGCTGGTTGATCGCCTTACCCTTGAGCATTCCAGCTGCTTACCTGCTGGCCACGCGCGGCTTATCATTTGCTCTCAACCAGCAGCTTTCCTACCAGTTCTCCCCCATTGGTGCAGTCATCTGGCTGGTGCTGATCACCCTGCTGGCAGTGATCGCCAGCTCGTTTCCTGCCCGCAGCGCGGCTAAAGTCAGTGTCCGCGAGAGCCTGACCTATTGAGATCTCCACAAAATAAATCTCAACCAAAGCGATTCTCTTTTAAAATGGAATCAGACCTGACAGATTTCAGCCTTCAGTACAATGCCGAAACCTGTCAGGTCTCGTATTGTCTCTTCCTCTGAGGTCATCTTAAGAAAAACTTCATTCCTCTCCAGTAGGGAAATATGAAGCCAGCTTCTTATCCGTTTTCCCGGAAAATCGGACAGTATAATTAGGACCATCACGCGATAAATCTTCACCCAGAGCGTAGGAATTACCATATGCAGAGTGATGCAAAAACGGTTTCAGAATATCTCGATGAAATTCCAGAAGAACGAATTATCGCCGTCACGCAAATTCGAAAACTTTGTCAGGAACATTTAACCGATTTTGAAGAAACCATGCGGTACGGCATGCCGTCCTACAGCCGGGATGGAACAGTTGAAGTCGCCTTTGCCAGTCAGAAGAACAACATCTCCCTCTATATCCTCAGGACAGATGTGCTCAACCATTATCGGGACCAATTCCCCACCTCTGCCATAGGTAAAGGCTGCATCCGCTACCACAATCCGAGCAAGATAGACTTCGATATGGTAAAGGAGATGTTGGTAAAGACGAACGAATCAACCGGCGAGGTTTGCTAAGCGAAATTTTCCCTCAACCTTTCCAAAAATCAGATATCCGTTCAAGGAGAATTCAAATGAATAACATGCTCAAGATACTGACTTATCTCTCTGCGATTATTGGAGCGCTCCTTTTTCTCCGCCCAAAGGATACTGCAATAAACACCCTTCTGTGGTTTCCGAAAATGATATCCGGCGCGATGTCCCCCATCCTGGGTTTTACTGGATTCATGGGTGCTTTGCTTGGTTTTATCCGCAGGGATTGGAAGCTGGCGGCCGCCGGACTCCTTGGCACCGGATTAGCAGCCAGGTTCATCGCTGAAATCCCTGCTTCTGGCGAGCAGTTCTCCAGGGCATTCGGTCCGGAGTGGTTGACGCGCTTGAAACCCGATTTACAAGGATCAGCTGTGATGGGACGCCCCCTCATTTCACAAAAGGAGATCGAGATTCAACACGATTTGGTGATCGGCAGCAAACCGAAGAGTGGCAAACCCTTTCTGGTTGACCTGTGGCAGCCGGGTCCGGGTGCGCGCCGCAGCGGATTGGGCATCATATACGCGCACGGTAGCGGCTGGCGGGTCGGGGATAAAGATATGCTCACCAGGCTCTTCTTCCGCAGGCTGGTCGGGGATGGACACGTCGTAGTCGATATCGCCTACACGCTGTTTCCGGAAGCTGAAATCCCCACCATGGTCACCGAGGTCAACCAGGCAATCCTCTGGTTGAAAGAAAATGCAGCCACTCTTGGTTTGAATCCGGATCGGATTGTGCTGATGGGCGGTTCTGCCGGGGCACACCTGGCATTATTAGCTGCCTACAATCCCAACCGGCCCGATTTCCAGCCCGACTCAATTACAGGAGACACCTCCGTGCGAGGCGTGGTTGCCTTTTACCCAGTGGTCGATATCCACGGCATGTACTCCCAAATCCGCCAGGAGGTATCTGTAAATCCCCGTCCGATTGACAAACTGGCGAATGCTTTTATCGATCGCATCTTTGAGGTGCCTAAAAGGCCTCCTACGGAAGGGAATGGCTCGGGACTGGACAATTATTTGGTGGATATCCTGGGTGGCACACCGGATGAAATCCCTGAGGTTTATAAGCTTTGCTCTCCGATCGATCACATCAGTCAAGCCTGCCCGCCGACATTGCTCCTTCAAGGCAGCGATGATGTTTTCGGTCTAACGCCGCACGTGCGCCGGTTTCACCAGGCTTTGCTGGCAGCTGGAGTGCCGGTGGTTTATCTAGAATACCCCCACACCGAACATGGTTTCGACCTGATCTTGCCACAAGTATCCCCAGTGGCCCAGGCCGCCACCCTCGAGGTGGAGCGATTTCTGGCTCTATTGGAATAAAGAATTCTCCAGTTCTCTGTAATTTTGCAGTACTGCTAGATACGGCAAATGGGATGGAAAATCCATCCCATTTGTCATTTCGTTCTCCTGAGAATCGCAATCAATGAAAGAGATGGTGTCAAGCCAGCCGATCAAGCGCTACGGCTGTTCGGGCGATATCCGGCTCCGCTTTCATCTCCGCAAATGCTTCCTGCGCCCTGGCGAAATAAACTTCCGCAGCCTCATTCTCCGATCTCGCCAATGCCAATTCACCCATCTCAAAGAGGGTTCGCCCTATCTGCCATTGAGTTCCAAGGCTCTCAAATATCTCCAATGCCGTTTCGATGCGCTTTTCTGCCTCAGCGTATTCCCCTGCCAGGCGGAGAGCCACCGCCCAGGCCCGGTGGGCCACCGCAAGATAGGGTTTGTGATTATCTCGTGTCGCCAGTTCCTCCAACTTGGGCGCAAACTGCCTGATAGCAGCCTCATCGCCTGCGCGAGCTGCAGCATCGACCAGCATCATATAAATGATGTGCTCATGGGCCATCGTGCCCCGTTTGACTGGTTGGCCGGAGAATTCGAGCGCTGGTTCTAACTTTCCTTTGACGAGGGCGAACTCGCCCTCAGCCTGTGCTGGCAGAGAGTCTCAGTAAAACTGGTTGCGCTGCCATTGATCCGGCTGGCCCGACATTGAGATCATGTAATCGAAGGACTCTTTCGCATAAGAGCTGGCCTGTTCTGTCTCTCCACGCAACGCGTGGACGCTGGCGCTCAGCGCCACGAAAAATCAGGTTTCACCTACCCGTTCCCGGGTGTGGCGCAGCTCCAAATCCCGCCATTTTTCCTCAATAGCAAGCACCTCGTCCCAGCGATCCTCTCTAAACAAGCACTGGGCCTGGATGCCCAGTGTGTTTGCGATCTGGTCGGTCGCCTGGATGCGGGTGGCGTAATCCTCGGCTTCTTCCAGATAGGGCTGGGCCTGGCGGTATTCACCAACATACATCAAGGCCAACCCGATTCCGCGCAGAATATCGATCTTTTCGCGCGGATCGGAGAAGGATGGAGCCTGGCTGATCTCCAGCCGCCGCATGGCTACCTCCAGGTGCTCCTGGAGCAGGCTGCGTCCATCCAGTACATTTGCCAAGGCGCCCAGCGATCGTGAGAGCAATACCGGATCATCAAGCAGCTCCGCCATGTCGACCGCCGATTGGGCATAGTTTTGGGCTGCATCCCAATTGGCAGGGGACTGGTTGCGCCAGGCTTCAACCGATAGGGCGGTCAATAAAAGCACCGTTTCCGGATGAGGTGGCGCGCCCTTCATGACTTCCAGGCTCTCATCAAGGCTGGCAAGAGATTCCTGGCTGATTTGATTGACCCGGGCGAAAGTCTCCGCATCTACGGACCACTTGGCATCTGTAGCCACCTGGATGATCTTGCGGTGCAGCCTCACTGAGACGATAGTGTCGCCGTAGTCAAGTTCGCTCCATAGTTCTAGGGCTTGTTGGTAATAAGTGATCGAACCGGTAAAATCTCTCACCAGCCTGCAAACATCAGCTAACTCTTCAAGCAAACTCAGTTTTTCTTCGGGTGGGTCGACCGGCTCGATCAACTCGAGGGCTTTGTGCAAGTTTTCAACAGCCTCCTCGTAAGCAAACACGGTCACAGCTTGCTGGGAGGCGTGTCGGTAATAATTTATCGCTCTTTCCCGCTCGCCGGCCAGCGTAAAATGGTGTGCCAGCAATCCGTACAATGCTTCCAAGCGATCCGGGTAGAGCTCCTCCATCGCCTCCCCAACCCGCAGGTGAAACTCACGCCGTCGCTTAAGCAAAATGGTCTCATAAACTGCTTCCTGGGTCAGCGGATTTCGAAACATGTATTCCACTTCAGGCACGCGGGCCGATTCGCGGATCATATCCAGCTGCAGCAGCGTGTTGACATGTTTATCCAATTCAGGGCTATCTTGATCGACTGCCTGTAACACCCGGTGATAGAATGAACGACCGATGACGGAAGCCATTTGGAGCGTATTGCGAGTCGCATCCTCCAGTCGGTCCATACGCGCCGATAACAACGATTGCAAATTATCGGGAATGGCGAATTCTGCCGCTTCCTTCGTTGCAACCCAATATCGGCGTATATCACCATCAATTTCGCGGTCTTCTGACTCAACCGCGCCGTTGTCGATCAGTGTCCGCACGACTTCCTCAATGAAGAAGGGAATGCCATCCGATTTTTCAAGAATGCTGTTTCTTAGATTATCAGGGATTTCAGGGATAGCCAGCAGGCGGTTGACGAGCTCGTTGCTTTCATATTTAGAGAGCGGTCGCAACGTAATTTCTGAATACCGGTGCCGGAATTCTTCATCCGCGGTGGTCTTGATCTGCCATGCAGGTGAACTGCGCTCTTCGCGCATGGCGCACAATAGGACCAAAGGGATCTCTCCAGTTAACGGCAGGAGCTTGCCCAGCAGCTCGATGGAGGCGGCATCGCTCCAATGCATATCATCGAAGACCAACACCGTCGGTCTTTCGGAAAATCGCACTCGCCACCATTCATCCATCGCCACAAGTAATTCTTGGCGGAAGGTCTCATCATCCAAGGGTGGTCCATTTATCTCACTCTCTAGAGCGAATAATGCTTCGAATACCTGACTCGCCCGCGGGCGTTGATCTTCCGCGAAACTCTCTAATAGGGTGGCCAATTTCTTACGGACGATTTGTGGTGGATCATCATAAGCGATGCCGATCACCCTTTGGATCAGGCGTTGGAACAATCCATAGGCCTGGTTGTATTCATAGGAGAGGCTGATCGTTTCGAACCAATTCCCTTCTTGGCCGATCAGCTGCTCATAATCTTTGTGAGATTCGCTGATCAGGCGGCTCTTGCCCAAGCCCGCTTCTCCCAGCACACAGACAATCCGACCAATGCCTTGATTGAGATCGGCCATCACCTTCTGCAAAGTGAGCAGCTCATCTTTCCGCCCGACCATCTCAACATGCAAACCCTCAATCCCTCGCGTCCGTCTGGCAACATCCTTGCGCCCCAGAACCCGATATACGGATACGGGGTCTCTCTTGCCTTTTATTTCAATTCCACCCAATGGTTCAAATTCAAACAGTTTAGCAACCAGCTTATAAGTATCCTCTGCAATTTGAATGGTCCCAGGCTGAGCGGTATCCTCCATGCGTGCTGCGAGATTGATCGCATCACCCAGAGCAGTGTACTCCATGCTCAGATCAGATCCCACTGACCCGACAACAACCAGGCCAGTGTTGATCCCCACCCGTACGTTTAAGTCGATCCCCCAAGAATTCTTAATTTGCTCACGGTATGGCGAGATTTCAGAAAGGATGTCTAAACCAGCCAATACAGCTCGTTGCGGGTCATCCTCATGAGCTAATGGCGCTCCAAAGAATGCCAGGATGCCATCCCCCATCAGCCGGGCTACTGTGCCCTCATAAGTATAGACCGGTCTGATCATATGCTCGAAGGCACCGTTAATTATCTCTGACCATTCTTCAGGATCTAACTGCTCAGCAGCTGCAGTGGAACCCTTTACATCGCAGAACATCATGGTTACAACGCGCCGTTCACCGACCATGTCACCGCTGGCCCGGGCGGCTTCCAGCTTCTTCCTCATCCCCTCCGAGATATACTGCTGCAGCTGATCCCCTTCTGGGATTTCTTCGCCCTCTCGTGGTGCAGCTGTTCCAACTGGTGGTGGCGATTGCTGCAAACCGATTAGTGGTGGTGAGGCAGGAGAGGATTGGAATCCCTGTCCACTGACCTGCCGGCCGCAGTGATCACAAAATATTGCCGCTTCAGGTAATAGCGAGTTGCAGAAAGGACAGTTAGCGCCAAGAAAGAAACCACAGCGCTTGCAATAGCGGGCTTCCTGGCGATTCTCACTTTGGCAATTCGGGCAATTCACTTAATTTCTCCACCAAGAATAAATCACAAAAAAAATTTCCAATGACTTTCTATCCACACTTATCATCCGAGTTTACCGATAATGCCGATAATGACCACAAATGATACCGTGAAGATAAAGAAAACACCTCCAGAGATCAACGTGCTGACGACGATTTCTTTGGCCGTGATGGCAATATTGTCCGGCAGGCTGCCGTTGTAATAGCGGAACAAATTGAAGGCGAAGATGTATGCAGCTACCCCTAATGGGGGAATCTGCAGCAAATAACGGATGTTGGTAGAAATCGATCCCCTGAAGAAATAAAGGATGATCCCTGCCAGCATGGTTAAAAATCCTGATACTGCAATTGCTAATAAATTTGTCTTGATTACTTCAGATTCCATTGTTATCAGTTAATTTCCTTTTCGATCCGATGGTTCTGTGTTTAGTTGGATCAATGTTTCTATTGACGGAAAGCATTTTACCCTTCTCACCTCACCACCCAACATTAAATGCTGAATTTCAATTCATGATCAGGCTTCTGCACAGTTCTTAGTCGCATTAATTCAATGCGATTGGGTTGAAAGCGCTTTTGAAGTTTTAGATGCCCACCAGCAGTTCGAATTATTTTACCTCATTGGGTCAATCGGCCCCTTCGCCGGATACAGTGGGTGCACCAGGGCTGGCAGGTTTTGTCTCTGGTGGTCGGGGAGGCTTAGATGGCAAGAGAGCTCCGACCAAGACACCAGCCAGGACCAGGGCTCCACCGGCGATAAAGCTCAATGTAATTTGCTCTCCAGCCAGGGTTGCTGCAATGACAATGGTGATCAAAGGAGTGACCACAAACCCATAGGAAGTCCCCGAAGCTGTCCACCGCCCCAGGACATAGAGGTACAGCAGAAAGACAATTATGGTGACAAAGACCAGCAGATATCCAAAGGCAATCCAGGTATCAATTTGGGTAGGAATAACCCAGGGTTCCCCGGTTATCAATGAGACCGCCCCAAGTATGATGGCACCAATCGTCATGGCAATGGCATTGGTCGCAATCGGATGGCTGCGGGGGAATTTTTTCGCGATCACCCCTGCTTCAGATAGGCAGGCCGCACCAGCGATAATCGCAAGAACATGAGGTAATGACAGTCCTTCTCCACTCGCTCCACCTACGACAACGGCAATACCCCCGACAGCAAGGAGTGAACCCAATAAACCCTTCCAGCGAAGCCGTTCAACGCGATGAAAAAAGGCAAAAAAGATAGTTAGCAAGGGGACCAACGCCATGAGCACCTGGTAAGTGCTGGCTGGCGTCTCAACCAAACCCCAGGCGATAAAAGTGAAAGCCAAACCAACACTCAACGCCCCAAAAAGTGCTGCCCCCAGCAATGCCTGACCGCGGGGAAAGGGTATTTTGCGGATAAAAAGCAGTAGCCAAAACACCAGTCCCGCCAGCACAAAACGAGCTGCCCCGCTATAAAATGGGGCTAATTCACCATAGGTGATGCGGACGGCTACCGAAGCCCCTCCCGCCAATAAGATGAACAGACCAAATGCAGCCAGTGTTTTATTATCTGGAAGCGTAGATGTTTTCACCTCTTGAGGAGCAGCTGGTTCAGCAACTTCTGGCTCTGCAGGAACCTCAACCGCATCCTCTGGGATAACATAGCATTGTTCAGTAGTCATAACTAATCCTACAATTCATGGTTTTTGTTATGCAATATCTTCTCACCATCTCAATTGACATCAAAACAGGAGAATTATTGATAATTGGCGATGAACGTCCCGGTCATTAACGCCACAAAAAGAACAAGGCAAGTCTGTATTGAATTTTTGAAAATTCGACCAGGTAGCTTGGATTTTATTCAGTTGGAGGATCGTAGTATCGCCCACAAGTGTCTCACGAAGATTTGTTTGATTTCACCGCATGGGTGGGTGCAAACAAACCTTCCCAGCCTATTAAGACTATTATAACCCAATTTGCCACAATAAATCCTTGTTACGAAATAAAAAACCACTCAAAATTTCATTGAGCGCTTCTAGCGGCTTGAGTTATTCGTTTTTATCCACTCACCCCCAAGAAGAAGCTGAGCACGATTGAAACCACCCCAGCCAGGACGGTCTTTAAACCGTAAACGATCATCCTTCCGTGCGAGATGCGCCCCAAAAAGAGCCCCAAACTGAAAAGCGTCAGCAGGGCTAACCCGAGTGAAGTGTAGTAAGCCCAGGTCAGATCCTCAGAACTTCCGGCCAGGATAAATGGAATCAGAACGATCAGGGCAGCCAGAAAAGGGGATAGCCCGTCGACAATGGCGACAATAAAGATTGCTGCTCGCGAAGCTCGTCCGATGCGGGTATTGGTCAGATCGGTGAGCGTAACCCGGCTCAACTCATCCAGATCGCGTTTGCGCTCTGCGGATTCGGTCAGGTATGCTCCCCACAAACCAGATACACCCATCGCAACGCTGGTCGCCAGGCCAGTGCTTAAGACGATGCGGGCATCGCCTACACCTGCCACAAAGTTGCCCATCAATACGCCGATGATCGTCAGGACGCCGTCAAAGGCATTCATGGCAAAATAACGCCTGGCGATCTCGCTGATGTTGGCCAGCTTGTCATATTCGCGCAGGTAAGACACGGCTTCCAATAAAGATCTCATTGATTACCTCTTCAATCTGAGTAATTTGCGCTACAAAAAGCTAAAAACGATTTCTTGCTTGGGAATCGGGGATTACGATTAATCCTGCAGCGTGTCAGCATCATCGATGATTTTCTTCCCGGCGACAACCTCATCGATCGAATGGATCGTGCCTCCCATCTCCTCGATCATGTCGGAAACGCCGTTAAACGGGATATCTTCTCCTTCAATCGTGATCTTAGCGTTCTCGACCATGCGATCCAGCTCGTAGATGCTGATATTGACCGCGGCAATGCCTTCGATCTCACTGAGCACGTTTGCCAGGTCAATGATATTGGGTTCGTGCGGTTTCAGGGTATCCAGTACCAGCCTGCGAATCTTTGCCATGCTTTTTTCTCTCCATTGAATAAGTTCGTAAAGTTGGCCTGAGTTTATCACAACTCTGGGAGGGGATATTGCTGAAGTTCAATCCACTGAACAGGTATCCATCTTTATTTAAGTGCTTGACAAATTACCAGGATTATGCAATAATATGGGTGACTGCCCACCCATAATAATCAGGAGTTGACCAATGCCCCGTCACAAAGAGGAAGAAAAACGTGAAATCATGAGCGAAACCCGCTCCCTGCTGCTGCAGGCCGCCACGGAAGAATTCGCCCGGGAAGGATATCAAGGCGCCAATATCAACCGCATATCCAGGAATGCCGGGTTCGCCAAAGGTACCGTCTACAACTATTTCGACAGTAAACGCGCCCTGATGCTGGATTTGATTGAGGAAATCGCCAGTGGGCATATGGAATTCATGTCCCAGCAGGTGCTCCAGGAAGATGACCCTGCACGCCGGTTGGAGCAATTCTTCGCAGCTGGTTTCGCCTGGGTGACTGACAACCTGTCCCGGGGATTGGTCCTATTTACCACCCTGAACAGTCACGATATGGAATTTAAAACCCGCATGTACGAAGCATATTTGCCCATGTTTAATTTGGTAGGCCAGGATATCCTGGCAGCAGGTATAGAGCAGGGCATCTTCCGCCAAGTTGAACCGGTTTCAACCGCCGCTTTGATCATGAATATTTATCTGGGAACTGGATCCCAGGTCAATGAACGCGGGGAGCAGTGGTTCCCTGCGAAACAAGTATCCGATTTTTGTTTGCAAGCTTTGCGTGCATAAATAAATTCATCCGAGTGAAGTAAAAGGAAGGTAAATCATGTTCGTTATCAGAGCAGTATTAATTTTCTTAATCGCCTTCTTGGTCGCAGTTCCTCTTTACGCTGTCCCAGCTACAATTACCCTACCACCAGGACCGCGCCAAGGCCTTGAAGAGCTGACCATTCAACAGGCAGCGATACGACTCCGCAAATCAGGGAAAACAGATTGGGAGCTTGTGGAAGCTGCTCGCGGGTTGGTCGCTGAGCGGATGCAATACTCCCGGCGCAACGCCTTTGACCCTTCTGGCAGGGCCTTCGAGCGGGGTTATGGATACTGTATGCAACATGCCTATGCTTTGAAGCATTTATTAACTGAATTGGGTTTCAACGCCAAGGTGGTGCAGGCATTCCAAAACAGATTCCCAAATGGTGAAGTAACCTCCCACGCCTGGGTCAGCGTGACTGTGGAAAATAAAACCCGTCAAATCGATTCCCTATTTTACAAAGCAGGCACTGGTGAGCTGGATTTCACCCCCCTATCGGAAGTAACCGATATATCACCAGTATTTAAGCTGTTTACTTTCTGGGGCGGGCCAGCAGTTAACGCCCACCGGTATTATCTCACCGGAAAGGATCTGTGATCATGAATGCCCTCGTGGTTTATTTCTCTAAATTTGGCAACACCCAAAAGTTGGCAGAAGTAATTGCAGAAGGATTAACCGGTATTGGAGATGTTCGCACGGTAAGCTCGGATGAGCTATCGGCCAATGATATGAAGGACGTCGACCTGGTGGTGATGGGCAGCCCCACCCACAATATGAACCTGCCCAAATCCGTAAAGCCGGTATTTGAAAAACTCCCCAAACGCATCTTGCCTGGCACACCGGTGGCAGCTTTCGACACTTCTTACAAAATGTCCTGGTTGTTGAATCAATTTACCGCCTCAAAGAGATTGGTCAAGAAGCTGCGCAAGTTGGGCGGCAGGCCCATCCTGCCGCCAGAGATATTCCTAGTCAAGGAACGCGAGGGTCCCCTCTATGAGGGTGAGCTGGAACGCGCCCAGGCCTGGGCAGGTTCAATATTGATGCAGCTTGACTGAATGGAGGCTAATGTGAAAGAGAATTCCAAACTTACTTCGCTAATTTCACCTGCAACTGAGCAATTTGTACGGGAAGCTTGGAAAGCCCAAATAAACGCGCCGTGGGATTTTATTCACAGCTGCGTGTACGCTCGTTGGCCGTATCTTTATATCAGCCTTGGCAGGCAAGACCACCCATTCTCCAGATTCTTAAAACCCATATTACAGGTGTGGCAAAAGATTCAACCGAATAGAAAACCTCAAAATGTGGTAAGCCCCTCACCCGATCAAGCTACCGGTACTATCGCTGATCTATATCATGGCAAGGCGCTGCCATTAAACCAGGCGCAGGATTTGGTTATGGTCAACGAGCCGATCAACTTGCCAGACCTTGAACAAGTGATCCCTTACGTGCAGGCGCGGGCGATTATCCAGCAGAATCCAGACCATATCCTGCTGGTGAAATGTCCCTGCAGGATGTCGAAGAAAGATCCCTGCCTGCCACTTGATGTGTGCATGGTGATTGGCGAACCGTTTGCGGAACTGGTTTTCCAGCATTATCCATCCAGGGCGAGATGGATCACCCAGGAGGAAGCCTGCCATATTCTGGATAGAGAAGATGCGCGCGGCCGTGTTCACCACGCCTTCTTCAGCCAGATGATGCTTGGACGCTTTTTTGGAATCTGTAATTGCTGTTCGTGTTGCTGTTCCGCGATCAGCGCTCAGCGGAAAGGCGCCCCAATGTTGGCCTCATCTGGGTATGTAGCGCAAATTGATCAGGGCATCTGCATCGCCTGTAATGAATGTGAAGTGTATTGCCAATTTGGAGCTCTACAAATGATTAATGGATCAAAAGCTGTGGATGATGAGCTCTGCATGGGTTGTGGTGTGTGTGTGAGCAAGTGCGCGCAAAGCGCGATCTCATTACGCCTTGAGCCCTCAAAAGGCGTACCTTTGCAGATAAACCATTTGCTCGAGGAGGCGCGTCAATATAATTAGCTGCGCACTTTCCGACACAACGACCAAATTAGACATTTTCCCGGAAATCTGATGAGCATTCTTGCGGTTTATCTGCTGTCGCTGGCTTTGCTAATTGGAGTTTCCTTGCTCGTCCTGAGATTATTCGTTCGCCGGGACTACCTGCGTAAAGGCAGCTTATCTGTTCCTTCAGCAATTCTCCAGGCTCTTGTTTTTTTCGCATATGGTGGTTTTCCATCCATCTACCTTCCTCCCACCTGGCCAGCCTCGCAGGTGACTCTACTCCTGCGGGTTATAGGGTTGGCAAGTCTATCAATCGGGCTGGCGATCATGTTTGTTGGCATTTACCGCTTAGGATTACTTCGCTCGCTGGGCTTGCAAACGGGCATCTTGAAAGATAGCAATTTTTATCAAATTACCAGGAATCCTCAAGTCCTGGGCTGCGTGCTGTATGTGATCGGTTTTGTGATCCTATGGCCATCCTGGTTCGCATTGGGATGGGGATCCTCACTGATAGCAATCATGCATCTAATGGTGCTAACCGAAGAGGAGCATTTGCGTAATTATTATGGTCAGGAATATAAGCGGTACTGCAAGCGCGTCCCCCGTTATCTTGGCATTACACAGCATCCTTAAGCGGTCGGTCAAGATGAGTAGATAGAACATCCATTGGTTTGTTTCTGATAAGCAAGGAGGAGAAAATAATGAAGAAGAAGCGCAAACCCTATCTCGCCAGCCTGCTTTCGATCCCCGTTCCAGGCCTGGGGCAGATCTACGCTGGCAAAAGTGAACGTGGCGCAGCCATTCTAGTGATAACCATCATCGTTGGCAATTTAAACGCCATCTGGCTTACCCTGCATGCCAGCACGATCCCTGGAATAAATGCCTTCTGGGCAGAGTACTTTCCCAGATTTCTACATGATTTATTCGCCGCTTATGGAGTGATATTCTTGGTCTGGCAGGTGATAGATGCTTACCAGCAAGTGAAGAAATCTTTCCCTTCAGATGGAAATACTACTTAGCTTCATTAAAAGCCGAAGAACATATTTGTAAAGGACTACAATCCGTTGAATTACAACAACGGATGGCGCTTTTTACTCGTGGGGGTAACAGGCTGACCTCCTGGGTCATCTGGTTGCATCATCCCGCAAACTATCTTATGATTCATAACAATCTTTCCAACTTTCAGGAGCGATCATGCCCCGGGAATACTTACTGGAGGTCAACAACCAGATTCAGCGCGTGGTTTGTGAGCCTGACACGCCCTTACTTTACGTGCTGCGCAACGATCTGGGCTTGAAAGGTGTCAAGTACGGCTGCGGCTCAGAACAATGCGGTGCCTGCAAAACCCTTATCGATGGACAGGCTGTGCCCACCTGCAAACTTCCGGCGAAGGATGTCGCCGGATTGTCTATTACCACTGTTGAAGGTCTGGTTCAAGGTGGTGAATTACACCCGCTGCAGGAGGCATTCATCCGAGAGCAGGCCCTCCAGTGCGGGTTCTGTACCCCAGGCATGATCATCGCCGCCCAGGCTCTGCTGAACCACCAACGCTACCCGTCAGATGAAGATATCCGGACAGCGCTGGAAACCAACCTCTGCCGCTGCGGTGTTTATGACCGGGTGCGCAGGGCGATAAAACTGAGGATCGGTCGTCCAGATCAAAGTCCAAAGTATGCCGTCAACAGCGACCTTGAATCCCTTGCAAAGTTCAGCAGCTTTCAATCACCTGCATCCCTGCCCCACACTTTGGCTGAGAACCCTGATTTAGATGATTGGATTCGCCTAAACGCTGATGGCACGATCACCCTTTTCACCGGAAAGGTCGAATTAGGGCAGGGGATCAAGACCGCTGTCGCGCTGATTGGGGCCGAGGAACTAGATGTATCTCTGGAACGAATTAAAGTCGCCGTGACCGATACAGCCCACTCGCCCAATGAAGGCCTCACGGTAGGCAGCATGTCCCTTGAGACGACCGGTGAAGCCATGCGCTTTGCTGCTGCGGAAGCCCGCCAGGTGTTCCTTTCGATCGCTTTCGAGGAGCTGGAGGCGCCGATTGACAGGTTGGTTGTCGCGGATGGCACGATCCACGATCCAATCAGCGGTCGCAGCACGACTTATTGGGATCTGCTCGCAGGTCAGGCATTCGGTCGCCAGGTGACGGGCATTGGTCGACCAAAATCCCCCGACCGACTCACACTCCTTGGGAATGCGAATCCGCGTCTAGATTTGCCGGATAAGGTCAGCGGAGCGCAGATATATATCCATGACCTTGATCTACCCGGCATGGTGCACGGGCGAGTTCTGCGCCCACCACATTATGCTGCCCGGCTGGTATCTTTTGACGAGAGTTCGCTAAAACAGATCCTGGGAATGATTAGAATCGTCCAGGATGGCAGCTTCATGGGGGTGATCTGCGAGCGGGAAGAAGAGGCGGTCAAGGCCTTGGAACAGCTGCAGAAATCGGCAACCTGGAGCGGCGAATTAAACCTCCCGGATCAGGCTTCGCTATACGAGCACATGCTGGAACAACCAAAACAATCGTACCTGGTCCAGGCTGGCATACCCGTCGAAGGTGCTATCCCGCAGATAGAGATCCCTTCCGAAGCCGTGCATACGCTGAAATCGACATACTACCGCCCCTTCCAGATGCATGCCTCACTCGGGCCATCTGCGGCAGTTGCCCAGCTCGAGGATGAGAAATTGACCTTGTGGGTCCAAAGCCAGGGAGTGTACCCTATCCGCGACGCGGTAGCCCATGTGCTGGGCATGTCAGAGAACGACGTGCGGGTGATCCATGTAGAAGGGGCGGGCTGCTACGGGCACAATGGCGCCGATGATGCCGCGCTTGATGCTGCCCTGCTCGCCCGCGCTTACCCGGGTCGACCGATTTCGTTGAAGTGGATGCGCGCAGATGAACATACCTGGGAGCCCAACGGCCCGGCAATGATGATGAAGATGCAGGCCAGCCTAGGTGATGATGGGCAGGTCATCGCTTGGAACCACGACGTGTGGAGCTACCCGCATTTGGGGCGCTCTTATGCCAGAGATCACACATCGGGTTTGCTGGCCGCCTGGCACCTGGCGGAACCGTTCGCCCAGGGAGCTCCTAATCCTGAGCTGGCGCCTCATGTGGGAAGCCATCGCAACGCAGACCCGCTGTATAACTTCCCCAACCGCCGGATCGTCAAACACTTTATCCCCGAAAGCCCGCTGCGAGTTTCTGCGCTGCGCGGCCTGGGGGCATTTGGCAACGTCTTTGCCATCGAATCCTTTGTGGACGAGCTGGCTTATCGCGCTGGAACCGATCCGCTCGATTTTCGCCTGCGTCATTTAGAAGACGAAAGGGCGATCGCGGTGATCAATGCTGTCGCAGAAAAAGCGGACTGGCGATCAAGCGGTACGGAAGAAATTGATGGGCATGGACGTGGGCTGGCTTTCGCCCAGTACAAAAACCGGCAATGCTACGCGGCCGTAATTGTTGATCTGAAAGTTGATCGCAATAATGGCGAGATCAAATTGGAGCGGGTGGTGATCGCGGCCGACGCTGGACAAATCGTCAGTGCCAATGGATTGAGCAACCAGCTGGAAGGCAGCTTCGTCCAGGCCGCCAGCTGGACCCTTCTCGAACAGGTAAATTTCAACCACCAAGGCATTACAAGCCAAGATTGGGACAGCTATCCGATCCTGCGCTTTCCGCAATCGCCGAAGGTAGAGACGGTGCTGATTAATCGTCCCGGTCTCCCCTTCCTGGGCAGTGGCGAAGCCGCCCAAGGACCAACCCCCGCGGCGATTGCCAACGCGATCTTTGATGCAGCGGGAATCCGCTTACGGGAGGTTCCCTTTACCCCAGAACGGGTGAGAGATGCTCTCAATGAGAAAATCTTATAGCCAGAGTTTATCCACTCCAACCCGGGAATAATATTTTATAAATACCAAAAATTTGAACCTGCTCAAATTCAAATGAACAGGTTCAATTTCTCTCAATATGTCTGAATTTTAACAAGAGGATTTATTTCTTCTTCTTCCCCTTGCCCTTCTTTTTCTTCTTAGTTTTCTGCTTACCTTTGGTGGCTCCAGGTTCTGGTACCAACGCCACCACCTCGATCTCTAAAAGCGCTTGTAATGGCAAGGCGCTGACCGCCACCGTTGACCGGGCTGGCTTTCCTTCAGTAAAGTATTTCCCGTAAACCTCATTTACCGCGCTGAAATCTTTCATATAGCGCAAGAAGATGGTTGTTTTGACCACATTTTCCAATGCTGTACCAGCAGCCGCGAGTACCGCTTGCAAGTTATGCATTACCTGCTCTGCCTGCGCTGACACGCCCCCTTCCACGATCTGACTGGTTTCGGGGTTGATAGCGATCTGTCCAGCGGTGTGGACAAAACTTCCCACTCTGACTGCCTGGGAATAGGGCCCGATCGCTTGGGGCGCCTTTGAGGTAGATATAATCTCTTTGTTCATCATTCCTTTCCTTTTATTCAACGAAATCCCGTAATTAATATTATCGATATGATTTGGACTGCACGATCCTCCAACAATTATAAAGGCTCCTGGCTTTTCGCCAAGGATTAAACTGGTGTCTGCT
>JBFFEL010000006.1:0-67578 GCA_041558875.1 Anaerolineales bacterium | reverse complement strand
GTTCGTTCATTCCAGCAGGTCATCACGAAGGGTTCGACCATCCATTGTTCGCTCCAGAACCCGTCTGCAGACACGTTCTTGATATTGACAGTGATGCCAGCTGGCGCGGCCTGTTGCTGGAAGATTTCAGTCAGGGCAGTCCAATCCGCACAAACGTCCGCGGTGTACAGGTCAATCTCAAAGCCATCAGCATAACCTGCTTCAGCCAGTTTCGCCTGGGCAGCCTCGATATCCTGATCGTACAGGCATTCCGGTATCAGGTACGGATCGCCGGGCATGATTGCCTGGTCACAGGAGATGGCACCATATCCTGAGAGTGCCAGATCAAGCATTTCCTGGCGGTCAACCACCAGGTGCATGGCCTGACGCAAGGCCAGGTTATCAAAGGGCGCGATGTCAGTGCGCATGACGAAACCCGACCAGTTGCCGGTGGGAATGATATCGACAGCAAATTCATCATTTGCTTCAAACAGCGGCACATGGTCTGCGATCAGATTGATATCAAAATCTATCTGACCAGCAAGGGTTGCTTGGATTGCTGCTTCAACATCCGCGATGGTGAACACCTCAACAGCTGCCACCCCAGGAGGACCATCCCAATAATCGTCATTTGCAGTCAATACTGTAATGCCTTCCACATCCAGTGTATCCAGTTTAAATGGCCCCGATCCCATTCCAGTCTCCCAGATATCCGGGATGCTGCCTTCCTTGAACACCCGGGCTCGGTAGTCCATTACCGTCAAGGGGAAGTCAACCGATGGTTGATTCAAATTAAATACGACGGTGAAGTCGTCAGGCGCTTCGACGCTGTCGACAACTCCAAAAGAACCAGCGATGACCGATTCTGCATCATTTAACCAGTGGTCAAACGAGTACACCACATCGGATGCGGTAAGTTGTGAACCATCGTGGAAGAAGACATCATCACGCAGGTAGAAGGTCCACACATCGGCAGTATCGTTGCTTTCCCATTCTTCCGCCAGGGAAGGCCCAGGCCGTAATTCACCTTCAACCGGTGCTGTCAGGCGATCCCAAAGCAGGGCAATGGGCGGCCAGAAGCGGTTCGGATCGACCGGATTCAAGTTTTCGAGTCCCCCATATGCCAGGCCAGTGTTGTAGCGCAACACACCCCGGGTCTCCTCCATTACCTCTTCTTCGGTCGGCTCAGGCTCGGGTTCCGGTTCTTCCGTCGGCTCCGGTTCTGGTTCTGCAGGCTCTTCCGATTCGGGCTCTGGTTCGACGGGCTCCTCAGTCACTTCGGGTTCCGGAGGCGCCTCGGTTGGTTCTGGTGTGGCTGGAGCACAGGCAGATAGAACCATCGCTGCTACGACCAAAATACTGAAAGCGAGAAATATCTTTTTCGACATCTTGCTCCTCCTATAGGAATTTCGTCTTTATGCGATTATCGTTTTAACTTCCTTTTGATATAGCATGACAGAATAACTTCTCCTATACTCATCACCTCCTCGTGAATCCAACTAAGTAATTCGTACACGCACAAAATTATGCTTTTCCAATCAGGGTAGCCCTCCCCTTTTTTCTGGTTCAGAGACAGGTATTTCTACATTCGATTTTGTCTGAACGATCACTTGTGATGAACCGTCCACCGCATTGCTGCCATTGATGTGGTCAAGTCCAACATCTCGAGTGAGTTCACTTAGTTCTTCGATGGGAATATGGCAGCGAATCTTGTGCCCACTGGACTCAGCTGGATATTGCCAGGGAGGCGTTTCTTGTTCGCATAACTCCCCAAGGCTGTAAGGACAACGGCGCTGGAAGGAACAACCTTTTGCCGGCGGCGCTAACTCAGGTGTGTCGCTTGCCAGCAGTTGTGGTTCATGATTTGGATCTGGGACCAGGATCGCGCCCAAAAGGGTCTCCGTATATGGATGGAAGGGAGGAGAATAAATCTCATCCACAGCCCCAACCTCGCATAATCGTCCCTGATAAAGCACAACTACCCGGTCTGCTATGGCCTTTACAACTGCAAGATCATGGGCGATGAAGATATAGGTCGTGTTACGTTCGTGCTGCAGATCAGCGAGCAAATCCAATACGGCAGCCTGAACTGATACATCTAATGCAGATGTGACCTCGTCACACAGGACAACATCTGGATCCGCAGCGAATGCACGGGCAATGGCCACTCTTTGTTTTTCACCACCAGACAGTTGACCTGGATAACGAAGTCGATAGCGACCATCCAAGCGGACACGCTCGAGAAGTTCAACCTGCCTCTCTCTTCGTTCATCCCGGTTGAGATGGGGGAAATATAGTTTTAGGGGTTGATCGAGTATTTCTGCTACTGTATGCCTGGGATTTAAGGATGCGTCCGGATTTTGAAAGACCAGCTGGATCTCCTTACTTACCTCCATAGGCCTTCGATCGACTTCAACTGACAAATCAAAATCTTCAAACTTGATCGTTCCATTCCTCGCTGGTAGGAGGCCAGCAATCGTACGCACGATGGTAGTTTTACCGCTGCCACTCTCGCCAACTAATGCCAATGTTTCACCACGTTTAACTGAAATTGTGATACCACTTACAGTTGGTGTTGGCTGTGGTTTCGATTGGATGCGATCCATGATTCCAGGACGATAATATGATATATCCACATCAGACAATTCCAAGGCTGTCTCATCTTCAGTTGTGTGTTTGAAGGTATGAAATACCTGCTGCAGCTCCTGAGAAAAATCTGTTGCCAAAACCTCTTTCCAATTGTGACAGCGTACAAAATGCCTGGTACCAGGAATTGAGTCAAAATCTGGTGGCTGATTTGTGCACAAATCACTGGCGAAGGAACATCGCGGAGTAAATGAGCAACCCGGTAAAGTGCCCGGAATTGGAGGCTGGCCAGGCATGGAATTGGGGATTCCCGACAAGGTCAATCGGGGAATTGATTCGAGTAAACCGCGAGCATAAGGATGCGCTGGAGAGGCAAACATCTCACTAACATCGGTATCCTCGACAATTTCACCTGCATACATAAGAGCCACCCTGTCGCTCACCCGCGCAATAACACCCAAATCATGGCTGATATACATCATCGCGGTACCAGTTTCCAATACGATATCGCGCAGCAAGTTTAGAATATGTGCTTGAGTGGTTACGTCCAATCCTGTTGTTGGTTCATCTAGAATAAGCATTTCTGGCTCTGCTGCCAGGGCCATCGCGATCACCGCTCTCTGTTGCTGACCACCAGATAGCTCATGAGGATAACGTTCTGCCATCACTTCCGGATGGGGTAACCGGACCTGACCGAGCAGATCAACCATTCGATCTTTGGCATCTGCTCCTGATAGATTGGCATTTAATTCTATTGCTTCCAATATTTGTTTTCCAACCCGCAAAGTTGGCGTTAAAGAATCTCCTGCATTTTGTGGGATCAGGGCAATTTGCCGACCACGAATCGACTCAAGCTGCTTATTCGTGAGAGCGAACATATCATGATCCGCAAATACAATTGAGCCTCCCAGAACTTGGGAACCCGTGCGGAGGTAACCCATCATAGCCTGGCCAAGCGTGCTTTTACCGCAGCCAGATTCACCAACTAAACCCAGAGTTTCTCCAGGCTTTATTTGCAGGTTCACCTTTTGCAACACAAGGACTAGTTTTTTGTGCTGGGTATAATAACCAATTGTCAAATCGTTGATATCGACCAGACAATCGTTCATACAGGAGCTCCTTGGCTACGATCCAGACCGAGGGCTTTGGCAAAAGCATCCGAGAAAAGGTTGATTCCAATAATCAGGGTACTGAGCATGATCACAGGCCCAAATACCGCCCAAGGTTGGACTGCAAGAATCTCGCGATTCTTCGCAATCATGAAACCCCAATCAGGCGTAGGCGGAACGACACCAAATCCCAGAAATGAAAGTGAAGCAAATCCCAACAACATCCAGGACCAGTTCATGGAGCCATCGACCAACAGCACATCGAGTACATTGGGTAATAATTCCTTCATAACTATAGTGCGCCTGCGTTCACCTCTTGCTCTAGCGGCTAACACAAATTCACTCGTGACAAAGTCTAATGTTGCAGCACGAGCCACTCGAACCGTAAGGATCCCATAAGTGAAGCCAAATGTTAGCGTCTGGACCCACATTTCTGTACCCATTACGGCAATGATCAGTAACAACAGCAACAGCCATGGTATCGAAAGCAAAGCATCCACCACACGCATGAGAAGCTCATCAGCGCGTCCATTGACTAATCCAAGCACAATTCCCAGTAAACCTCCCCAGACCATAGCGATCACAATCGCGATCAAAGTTACCAGCAGCGTCACCCGTCCTCCGAGCATAGAGCGAGAAAACACATCCCGACCAAGTTTATCTGTACCAAAGAAATGTTCCGCCGAAGGTGCTTGGCTCCTGATCACCGAATTCATCTCAAAGGGATCTCGCGGCACCCAATATGGTGAACTCAAAGCGAGGATAATGTGGATGAGGATCAGTGCTAATCCAAGCATACCAGCCCATGAACGCCGCAAATTTGCCCATGTTTCCGCTAAAGGGCTGCGGCGTCTGACTGCGACTGCACTTTCAGCCGATGGTGATGCAACTGTCATTGCGACCTCCACAATATGAAATACCAGCTAGATACCTATATATCAATTTTCTAATGTCCACGAGCAGTTCTCAACTTTGGATTGAGGATCATTGACAACACATCCGCGACCAGATTCAAGGCGATATAGATAGCGGCTAAAATGATTGCTATACCTTGAACCAAAGCAAAATCTCGATCCGTGATACCCGCTATCATTAGCTTTCCAATCCCAGGGTAGTTAAAAACAGTCTCAATGATTGCTACACCACCCAGAAGCCAGGCTAGAGTTAATGCCACAACGTTAATGGTTGGCAGCATAGCGTTAGGTAATGCATGTTTAAAAACAATATCCCAATACGGAACTCCCTTCAGACGCGCCATCTGAACATAATCACTCACCATTACATCGATCATATTTGTTCGAACCAGGCGGAGGATGTGGGCGACCATGATCAGTGTAAGGGTGATGATCGGTAAGACAATATTTGGCAGTAATTCAATTACTGGAACATCCGATGGCACAAGCGTAATGGCTGGAAACCACTCAAGACGGATCGCAAATACATATATTAAGATTGTGGCGGTGACGAACCCAGGCAGAGTCATTCCGACTATAGAAGTAGTTGACACGAAGACATCTGGCCACTTATCGCGCATCAAACCTGCTATGACACCCAGCACAATGGCCAAGGGGATGCCAACCAAAGCCGCCGCGGTAGCTAATACAACCGTATTGCGAAACCTGTTGCCAATTAACTCAACCACTGGTTTCCTTTTCACCATCGATTCGCCTAAATCACCTCTTAAGATGCCGCCAAACCAATTGAGATATCGTTCGTGCAAAGGATCATTCAGGCCAAATTCCTCTCTTAAAGATTCGAGACTTTCGTCCGTCGCCATCTGGCCTAGATATGCGGTAGCTGTATCTCCTGGCAGAGCTTCAACACCCAAGAAGACAATCAAAGATATTAGAATGAGAGTTATCAATGCCAGGATTAGTCTACGACCAATAAGGGCAACCATCTACACCTCTCTAAAAATGAGTATTGTAACCATGTCCCTATTCGCAGGAGTGTCATCCCTCATCCTTTGAGGATTTTCACATTTTCAAACTCAACCATAAGACCTGATACGAGACTAGTAATTAAGCTTATTAAGTAAAACGAACCAATGATTGCTAATGTTCAACAAGTTGATCTTCAGTTTCGATATTCACATCGATGATTGACTTATGTTGAGCTAAACCATCAAGGTATAAAATCAAGGAGTTGATCGATCGATCCAGACTGGCAGGAGATTTATCCACTCCAAACAAGACGGAAGCTCCGATCATCCCAGAGAAAATCATCTCAGTTGCTCGATCCGTATTTATATCATTCCGTAATTCTCCCTTTTCTTTCCCCTCCTCCAGAAGATTTTTCAACATCCGTTTTAAACCCATAAACCCGTGAGCGACTTCTTTCATCAATTCCGGGCGCTGGTCGTCTAACTCGACCGAAAATGTAACAAAAATGCAGCCCCCTGGAAAATTTTCATCATCTTTAAGATATCTATCCCGGTAGTTTTCAAGGATCTTCTTTATCTTCCCCTTTGGGCTTTCGATTTCATCCAGACCGAAAAGAACTCTTTCCCGCCAGATACACTGGGCGATTGAAAGGACCTCATAAAAAAGATCATCTTTGCTATCGAAATGATTATAAAAACCCCCTTTGGAGGTCTCTGCAGCCTGCATGATATCTGAGATGGACGTGTTTAGATAACCCTTGGTCGAGAACAGTTTCATCGATTCATGGTGAATCCTGTCTTTAAGACTCATATGGGGTATCCTTTAGCGAAGAGACCGACGGGTCGGTCTTTCAATAATAGCATAGGATTTCAATATAATTCATGTGATAAATGTCACCTTGGAAATATGATCTTTGTTTATACTCACCTCCCGCGTCACCAGTAAAGAATTTGTTTAGGAAAGTGTCCAACGAAAGTCTGAATTGGGTTATTAATTTCGAATTGATCCTGTGATTGTTTAGATGATTTATTATCCCCACTACAGTATAATTTCTGCAGCGACTATCTGAGGAGGAACCAACATGGCTGGTAGTAATAAAGCACAACTGATCAATTCATTGACCGAATCTCACTCAAAATTACTAGAAATCGTTAGGGGATACGAGCTTGAAACTGTCGTGTATCAAGCCCCAATTTGGCAGATTCGAGATATCCTGTGGCATATTGCTGTCTGGGATCGTCAGGTTACAAAATCAATTATAGCTTTTATTGATGACGATGAATATTCGATCAACAACTTCGAAGAAGATCAATTTAATCAAGAAGCCTTTCTTGAAGGAAGGAAGCTAACCGGAGAGAATCTACTCGAAGAATGTGACGCGGCGCGACAGGAATTCAAGATTGCTGTTCAGGATTTTCCAGTCGATAAATTTCCCTCTGAATTCCTTTATCCTTGGGGTGATGAACGCGGAGATATTGCAACACTGGTCGATTATATGGTCGAACATGATGAAGAACATCGTGATGAAATCTACGATGTAATCAGTTCAGGTTGATCCAGCAAATTAAAAGTATCATTGGAGAAAATATGAGTGAAAAACAACGCAGGCTTGGCAAGGTAAAGATCACCCAGCTGCAGCCATCTGGGTTGATTATCAACACCCCACAGGGATACATATACGACCCAACCCGACGCCTGGAGGTTCCTAAGCTCAAGATTAATCAGAAAGGGATCGAGGCAGAGAATGACCGGGGAGATAAGCTGCTTGACATTCACCACGCAGATCACCCAGACACTCATTTCGAAGGAGATAACGCTATCTCAATCGGGTTTACCTCCCATTACGACCAGATGCGCTCCCGTTTTGGGGATCACATGCAAGATGGCGTTGCCGGTGAAAACATCATTATTGAATTAGATGAGCTGGTATGGATTAAAGATCTGGGACAAAAAATAGCCTTCCAAAACCCAGATACAGGCGAGAATGTCTACCTTGATGTGCTAAAGTTTGCCGCACCCTGCGATGAATTCAGCCATTTTGCAGCCAACAGCATCAACGAGCGGATGCCTGTAGAGGAATTGAAAGCAACCCTCCAATTTCTTGGTGATGGCCGGCGCGGATTTTTACTAAAATTAAGTGATAATCAAGAATCAGCGACCATCATGCCGGGAGATCTGGTCTTCTCTGTTGACGCTTAATCCAAAAGATATCCGACTTCCATCGAATCCTGAATATTTTCTTATTCAATCCAACTAACTGAATATTCCGTATATTCATCGGGTAGATCAATTTTCGGATCGGATACCTGCCAACCCCCATCCAGTTCCAACTCTCGAGCAGTTAGCTCAAAATGGCTCATCGCGATCCCTATGTCGATTCTTTGCAGATCAGCCACCGTTGTCAACCGGACCAGGGGGCTCTCTCGATAACCAGGCGTTCGCCGGATATAAAAATGGTAGCTATTGCCGCGCTTTACTACACGCCACGGCTGTCGATTAGACGCAGACGGAGCCAGCCTTACCATGTTCAAAACGGGAAGAAATTCCCTTGATCTCTCAGGAAGCAATATTCGATCGAAATTATCTTCAAAAAATAATTCTTCCCAGGGCAAGCGCCGGTCGGTATTCTTGCCCCGTTTAAGTAAAGACTCAATCCGGCGTGGTTTCTCGGCAATGTATCCCAAAGAAATAACACCTGGGACCAGCTCGTCAGCTTTTGAATCGATTCTTCTCGCAAAACTACTCTTAGTGAAGGTGCCCCCAAGCCAGCATGTGCCCAGACCGAGATCGGTCGCATACAAGACCATCATTT
Source organism: Anaerolineales bacterium (assembly GCA_041558875.1). GTDB lineage: Bacteria > Chloroflexota > Anaerolineae > Anaerolineales > UBA4823 > PFL25. The sequence goes on along the minus strand of JBFFEL010000006.1, from coordinate 59,209 downwards.
CAAGAAGATATCCGAAATCTTCTAAGTTATGCGATCCTTTTTTGATTGCCCCAACAATATATCCGGTGGCCCCCTTAATAAATCCATAGGTCCCTAAGGATTTCAAGGCCTGTGGATCACCTTCGCTGGCCGTGACCAACTTAAAGCGGCTTCGTGAACCTAACGGCCCGATCCGCTGAGAATCTGCCATACCACCGATCAACTCTCTAATGTTCTCCTCCAGCGGATCGGCCCGATATGTACGACAAGAATATCTCTGAGGGATTATTTCGAGCACTGACTTAGAAAACTTTATTACGGCTGCTGGTTCGGTTTTTAAATTCTCAGTCATCACTTTGCCCGACTTGCACATCCGCGGCGGTGATTTTCCTCCAAATAGCCAGGAACAAGGCAACAACCAGCAGGATAAAACTCCCCCCTATCAGGAGCCACTTCAATGCTGTGAATATCCCCGCCATCCAATCAACTATTGGCGTCTGAGCTGGAAATCTTCCCATTACGAGTGAAGTTGAAATGTTTTCCAGATAGTCAAATAAAATCCCAAACAAAGGTAAAAGGTTTGCCCGCTGCCAGATGCTCTGCGCAGGGATGGCAATCTTAAGCAGCCAACCGAGTGTTGCAACTAAGAAAAAGCCGTATACCAGGGGCCAGATCAAGTCAAAGGTAAAACGCGCTGAAATATAAGCCTGCCGACCTTGTTCACCATAAGATTCCGCCATCCGGTAGAGCTCAGCTGATGAATAGTACAGAGACAGATCGGGAGAATCACCACCACTCAATTGATCAGTACTGCTGGCAGACTGTCCTGGGAGAACAAATACTGTGAAGAGGGTAAAAATCACCACCGAAATCAGTGCAGTCCACCAGGTGGAGTATTTTGACAACCACTTAGATATCCTAGTCAGCATGACTGACATATTTTACCTGGAAGCAGTGAATCTTTGGCTTATAAATAACTAATAATCGGAAAATTTCCGACCTGAGCGGCAGATACTTAAAAAAATATGGTGAGGAATTGGGTTCAACAAATTCCTCACCATAAGATTAAGAACTTAATTTTTTAAGTTTCGTAACCTGGAATCGCCCTGCGATTGCCCCAGGTTCCTCCGGCATAAGAGGCTACATCAGCCGCGATGCCCAAGATCAGCAGCAGCCATTCCCAAAATCCAACCACACCTCCCGGATAGATCAACAGATACATCAATACAGTCCAGGGGATGAACAAGAAGGCTAAAAGCGATAACAAAATGCTATTGAAGGCATTGCTTACATATACAGGCGCGAGCAACCACCATACCAGGATTGCCAGGCGTGGTCCAACTAATATCAAGGCAGTCAGCATACAGCACATATCATTCTCCTTTTACGATCTGTGAAAAGTCCACAAATAATTAACTTCTATGTAAAATACCTTCACCTCCTTCTGGATATAGTTTTCCAATAAACCTAATATGATCATGTCCATTATTGCATTAACCCTTCAATTAGGATTTGGCTGCTTTTAACTTAACTAATGAACAAATTGAAGCAATTATCCCTTTGATATCACTAAAAATATGTGGTGTGGTTATATGATTTATTTACAACCACACCACGATCTGAATATAATCAAATGTTACTCTACGTAACCTGGTACCTGGTTCCTGTTTCCCCAGAAGCCCCCGGAGTAAGAGGCAATGTCCGCTATGATACCCAGGATTAAGATTACCCAATCAAATCCGACAATACCTCCCGGATAGATGATTAGATACATCAGCACAGTCCAGGGGATAAATAACCAGGCCAATAATGTTAACAACCAGCGATCTTCAAAGGCGTTCCCAATATATACTGGTGAAATCAACCACCAAACCAAGATCGCGAGCCTCGGTCCAAAGAAGACCAGAACTGTAAGCATACAACACATGACATTCTCCTTTTGATTATTTACATGAATCCTCTTCTTCTACTAGAGAAACAAGAAATCTAAAATTTCACCTCCTTATTCAAGAATCTTTATTATTCTTATTAATTTTTTATTACATCCTGCCTTTTGTCAATAACCAATTTTAGTAGTGCTCCTCCGTTTACTCTCAAGAAATTAATCTCGGAGGTAAAACATGGCTATTTCTCAGTCCTCGATTGAAGGTTTACAGTTAATAATTAATTGTGACATTCAAAAAAAATGGTGTGGAAGTTTTGCCTCCACACCACTATAAAAACCAACGCAGATATTAATCTGCGTAACCAGGCACCTGGTTCCTATTGCCCCAGAATCCTCCAGAGTATGAGGCAATATCGGCAAGCAATCCGAGGATAAGTATCACCCAATCAAAGCCGACCAGACCTCCTGGGAAGACGAACAAATACATCAATAAGGTCCAGGGTAGGAACAACCAGAGCAGGATTGTGAGCAGCCAGCGATCATCCAATGCCTGATCAAAACGCAGTGGTTGAATTAACCACCACACCAAAATTGCTAATCGAGGTCCAAAAAAGACCAGAACCGTAAGCATACAGCACATGACATTCTCCTTTTCTAACAATGAAAATAAATATTTCTCAGGCCATTTAATACTTCAGGGCAAATTTCTTATAAAATCACCTCCTAAATAGGACTTCCATTTTTATTGATGTAAATGAGGGTCAAAATACTTCCTCATTTATAAGAAAAATCGCGATTATGTCAACAGTTAATTCAAAAGAACTTAATGAATTGATTATTCGTCAAGTCCATTATAAGATATTTTACTTCCGAAATTCGAAGTAATTATCTCTAGTCTCTTGAATGCTAAAATTTGAGTGAATTAGTAGGATACTTATCTATTTCAGTAAACAAGGGCTAATCGCTTTGGGAAATTTGGGAATAAGAATAATTCAGAATAAAAGATCCATAAATTATTTGCCTCTAATCATATTGCTGGGCTTCTTAGCTGCATGTGCTGGGACAGCAAGCGATAAGATTCAGGAACCGATCAACATTTTGTTCATCGGGGATAGATTTACTTCCTGGACCAATGCAGATTTATCTGAAATGTTCACTAAACTGGCTGAGCTATGAGATCATGAAGTTAATGTTTCAGCTAATACCAGGAATGCCACCTCCTTGGCATTTCATTCCAGGATTGAAGTAATTAAGGATAAGATTTAATCGGGCGAATTGGACTTCGTCGTGCTTCAGGAGACTGAGAAAATTCCCTCAATTCCCGAGGATCGTGATAGCTATATGTTTCCCATTGTTTGAAGTTTTAATGAATTAATTAAGGAAAATGCCACCCAATCTGTACTTTACATGACCTGGGGATATCGTGACGGATTTCCTGAAGCGGGCCATAATACATATGACTCAATGCAGGCAGCAATTGCTGAAAGCAACTTGATGATCACCGAGGAATTGAGTATCCCAGAATCCCCACTGGGGATAATAGCCTGGCAGAGGGCTATAGAACAAAAACTGGAATTGAACTTGTGGGTTGAAGATGGCGGCCATCCAACTCCAGAAGGGATGCCCTTGTCAGCCAGCGTTTTTTACGCGGTTTTTTTCGGAGAAGATCATATTAATCTCCCATACTCTGACGAATTTGGCATTGATGAAGCAACCAGTTGATTCTCACAACAGATTGCTGCGCAGGTTGTTCTTGAAAACCCCGAGGAATGGAATTTACCACTTTCCGGTTCGAAGTGATCTAGTTCCACACCCCCTCAATTCTTCCCAAATTCCTTTAATCAATCATTTTGGATTTCCACAAATCTCGATTGATGTGGATATGGCCCAGATGGATAGCGGTATGTTTCAAGGTGTGCCCCAAGCACCAACCGACGGAATATACCTTGCCATCTCTTGGCGATTCTCGGAAGGAGGAGAGCGATTCATTGTCAAATTTAGCTAACACAGTTTTTCCATATGCCAAGCTATCATCTAGCAGGGATGAGAGTTGTTCAAATTGAATCCCTTTGACGTTAAATTCAGCCTCACGATCCCTACCAGATGGCTCTCCGGCTACAACATCTCCAAGCCAAAATTTTTCAGCCCCTGCGATGTGCGTGACCAAAACATTGATCGAATTCCCACCGGGAAATGGCGACCAATCATAAGCTTCTTGTGGTAGATCCTTGATAGCATTCAAGACATCAATGTGCAGCTCTTCAAGATTCTTTAGATAATCGGCGAAGATCTTTTCCATATATTTCACTCTCCTACCTGTGTACCTTTGATTAGTTTGAGAAATCTTCCAGCACGGCAGCCTCCTCGAGCAACTCGGCAAATATACTAGCAAAGCGGGCAGCTGGCGCGCCATCGATTATGTCATGGTCAAATGAAAGCGTCAGGTTTAAATATTCCCGGACAGTGATTTCTCCCTGATAAATTCCTGGTTTTTGATTGATCCCCCCTACGGTAATTCCTAGATTGTGCGTGGGCAGAAAACCGATCCCCCAACCACCGCTTTTCCCAAACATGCCAACTGAGGTAACTACAACAGTGCCTGCCAGTGATCTAAACCACAGCGGATTCATCTTCAAAATTCTGAAGAAGATCAGGCGAATAAACCTGGGTAATTTTGGTGCAAGTTTGACCAATCCACCTGATTGCTCACTCGAACTCGGTTTATCTTGAATCGAACGAATTTCGTTGCTGATCTCCTCAACATTTTTTTTGTTTGTGTTTTTGATGACATGCGGGATGGCCACAGCACCGGGTTTCGGTTCGATCATCGTAACCACATCTACATTGTTGAAGGTGAATAATCTGCCACGCCAATCTCTAAAGCTATGTACCTGAGGGAGAGCTACGATTGCCTGAGCCAGACTTGCGACAATGAAGGCTGTAAATGAGATTTTCATCCCGTGTTTTTCGGCGTAATCCTTGATAATCTTGCGAGCCTGTTTTACATCAACTTCTAACAACGCATAGATGATATGCCTGCCGCTTGCAAGATAACCGGCATCGATCACGATCTCTCTTTCAGCCGGGAAGCGAGAGATTTCATAATCCTTATTGTCCATAAAAAATTAATCCCTATGGATAGGCGTTCGTATATTTTTATTCAAAATCAACAGGATACCTGATTATATCAGTCGAGAAGGATCAGGTTTCATTCAAAAATACAAGAATCTTATCGACCTGCTTGTTAATTATCGTTTCAACCAGCCGTTCTTCTTGCAGCTCGAGAACTTGAGCTGAATGGAATGTCTTTTATCTACTATTCGTCTATAAACTCTAAATATCGTTGTTTATTATTTTGTACTGAAGATATTAGGAATTTTTTTTCTTATTCGACGTCCAACGTAAGCCCTTCTTTACCGGCAATCACGGTAAAATCGGGCCGCATTTCTGCAACGGTGTCATCGATCAACCGATCGAGCATATCATCGGTGTGAGAGGGATCGTGGTGGAAAGGTACGAACTTCTTCACATCCGTCAACTGGGCAAATCGAATAGCATGAGGTAAACAGCTATGACCGAATCCAATCCGCTGCTGATATTCATCTATCGTATATTGGGAATCGTGGATCAACAGGTCTGCACCCTCTGCCAAGTTATACCCGGAGGTCCAATCCTCGCTGATAGGGAATGTTTTTGCACCCAAGGCTGGTTCATGATCTGGCAGGTAGGTAACCGAAGTTTCAGCTTCCTTGATGCAATAGCCCACCGTAGGATTTGGGTGCAGAATGAGCTGGGAAGTTATTGCGAACTCGCCAATTTCAATTGATCCTGACGGTAATTCATGGAAATGTAAATCGGATAAAATTTCACGCACACTGATCGGGAATAGAGGCGGAGAGAGATATCTCAATAAGCGAGACCGCAAATCGAGAGTAGTACTGGCCGGCCCCCAAATATGTACCTCTACACCAGGTCGGCGCAGTGGAGCAAAGAAAGGTAATCCCTGCACATGATCCATATGAAGATGCGTAAGCAGGATATAAACCTTTTTCATCGATTCGGGTAAAGATTGACCGAGTTTACGAATTCCAGTCCCACCATCTAGCACCAGGACAGTACCTTCCGAGGAGCCCTCAATAGAGACACAGGATGTATTGCCACCAAAACGCAGGGTCTCTGGTCCAGGTGAGGCCAGTGAACCCCTCGTCCCCCAAAGAGTTACTTTCATTCAGGGACCTCCCAGAAAATGGCAATCGCCCCCAAAAAACGCTGCGCTTGAGCGATTAATGGGAAGGCAGTTATTTCTATTTGCCGCAGCGCACCATCCAAACCCTGAATCCAGAAGCTGGAATGGGCTGGATGCTGCTTCGTCATAGCGATCATCAGCGGAAGATCTTCAGGTTTTACAGGATTACCTTTTTTGTCCATTGGTTTGAATACCGTCGACCAAGTACCGGCACCCATGGGTCCTGTCTCATCATATCTGCTTCCTAAAACCGATTCAGCGGGTTCATTATAGTAAAGCAAATCCCCAACCGGATCGACGATAAAGATTGGCATTGCTAAGTATTCCGCCAGCTGCCTAGCCAAGATGACTTCGATTTCCTGCTGTGCCATGAGAGCTGCTCCTTCACTGGGTGGACCTACCTCTGGTCAACTCAGTTTTTAGGTGACAAATAATTCTACAATAGATGTTGACACTTGTAAGCGTTATGATGGCAGATGAAACTTGGTTCTCAGGTTCCCACAGATTTTATGATACCTGATAAATTGAATATTAGCAAATTTATTCAAATTGTCTAAATTTAAATTGGTTCTCATCAACGAGGACTGACGACTATGAAAGCTAATAAACCTGCTGTGCTTTATCTCCTCTGTCAGCTACTCATTTTTGGTGGATTTAGGAGGGATTCGCGCCTCCATTGCTGTAGATTACCAGATTCTGACGATATCCGTTTTTATCGTTGGTCTTTTATTCTTGATCAATAGCCCGTTTCTATACCAAAACCAGAAATTCGGCTTCAGTACGGAATAATGGATTTCCACTTTCTTCGCTGACGGCAACATGACAGCCATCACAGCTAGTGTAGCTCTCGGAATGGCATACCTGGCAAGACAGGTTCTCCCCGTGCATCTGGTGCATCTGAATGCCGTCATCTGCAATCCCAACTTCCTCATGGCAGTCCTTACAGTTCGGAAGTTGGCTGCCATCGTAACGATGAGCAGGCAAATCTCTTTGGGGAGAGGTGAAGTCGCCATGCATTTCGGTGCTTGTATGGCAATCCATACAATTCATGCGCCCCTGTCTGGAATGCACATCTGCCTTGATATCTTCATGTTTACCCAGGTACTCATTCCCCACCCGACTGCCGTGACACGCGGTGCAGTTACGGGTCATTTAAGGCGTCTTATTGAACACATGTCCTTCAATTAAGCCACCGCCGACTGAATTGGGTTGGCTGACATGGCAATCCCCACAAGTGGTATGACAGCTGGCACAGTGCTTACCAAACATCTCTTCAAGCGGAGTGTGATCTTCTGGCGTACTACGGGCATCAATAGCTGTCCAGTAACCCTGCAATGTAGAATGAGCGTGTGCCGCTTCTTTTTCGAGCGTGTCAATACCTCCATGACAATCCGTACAGGACATGCTGCTGTGCTAATCTTCCCCGAAAGCTACTAAATCTACTAGCACTTTTTCCCAGGGCTCCAACGGAGCCACTTCACCACCTCAACCAGCACCTTCATTTTCACTCTCCACCTCTTCTTGTGGTGCGGCAGTATCAATCAACATCGTTTGATCAGTATGGCATTCAACGCAAGCACTCGTATCTCCAGTGGAGATTTCTTCCCCGGAACCGCTTTCTTTCGGTTTTTCTGGATTATCTGGTTCTTCTGTTTGCACAGGTTCTGGAGAGGGCTCTTCTGTTTCAACTGTTGCGGTTGGCAGGCTGGTTGGTGTATCAATTACCTGCTCTATCTCAACCGCCACCTCAGCAGTGTTTACCTCCGGTAAGCTACAAGCAGCTGCCACAATTGACACAAATAATAGGCTGCAAAACAACAGAAATCTCTTTTTCCTTAGCATGTACACTTTCCTCAAACTCAAACATCGGTTTGTGACATTTTTCACCAATATGGTGAAGATTAATTGCCTTTCGATTATTAGTGACGAAAATAATCTCCAGCTATTGGTTGTTCTTATCAATATCTATAAGTTTTCCTTATGGAAATCGAGTATTTATTGCAAGAGAAATTTATAATGAAATTCGCTACACAATAGATGCTCCCCACTCATTTTGCCCTTTTTCCAACAATTCTGAGAATTCTTGTCTGGATTCCTTGACATATTCAATACTGCAGTTTAAGATAATTCTGTTACAATAAAACATTCGGAGAAAAAGCGACTGAACCTCGCAAAATGCGAGGCGACGAGGTGGAGGTTCCCTCCTGCGAAGGAGGCGCTAAACCAGGTAAGAAACAGAACCTGGTGAAAATCGATTAGATCAGCGGATGCCTCCGAAGCCCGACCACAGGCTTCACTTCTCCCTTCCAAGTTAAAGTCTAGACCGAAAACCATTCAGCGATGGATGGGACAAGGAAAAGATAGTGGTCCAGGAGAGTCCAATTCAATCTCCTGGTTCATTTGGAAGGGTGCGAATCCTATATGCCATCATGGGTATGCACCTTTGGGTGCATACCCCATTTTTATTCAGCCTGAAGAGAGAATTTTTCTTCAATCCTGCGAAAAACAGAGAGTTGCAAGTGGAGTAATTGATAATGTGGGAGGTAAATTGAATGGAATCGGGTTCTAACGATAACAACCGCTATCATCGTTACCACATCGAGACCAAACCGGCACCAGATATCAGCGATTGGCCGACCCGGTTTACTGTCAAAGTTGGGAAAATTGGCCTCGCAAAAGAATTACTTTCAGAAATCTGGCACCATAAATTCCAAAACCGGGAAGTCATCACCAGTCGTCCTTGCATGTACGGCGTATTTTCCGGGCCGGTGGGCGGATTCGCCCCTCGCCCCGAACACTGTGTTGGGTGTTTGCGGTGCACTACCGAATATCCAGAATTCGTCACCGTGAGTCACAACCCAGAACGGAAGAAACTCGGGGACAGCTACTTCACATCCAATTATATTGATGCGATCAGTTACGAGGTTGAACATGGCATGATCCCGGTTAAAGGCGCAGGATATCGTGGTAAATTCGGGGGTAAAGGATGGGAGGGGATGTGGACCGATATGTCTGAAATCGTGCGCCCGACCAGAGACGGTATTCATGGTCGTGAGTTCATCTCCACCGTGGTGGATATTGGTTACCGTCCCAATATGCTGATCTTCGATTCGCAGGGACGACCCGTCGGACCTACCCCGAGGGTGATTTCAATACCCATCCCCATCATGTTTGACAACCCACCGCCCTCCGTAGCAGGAGAATTGATGTGGAAGATCTATGCCCAGGCTGCTGAAGCAATTGAATCCTTGGCTGTGCTGCCGCTGGGTGCGATTCTAGAACACAATCTGGAAAGTGATCATATTATTCCCCTGGTTGCGCCTGACGAGCAGGAAAACATTGACTTGTTGAGTGGTACTCCACTGATGATCGAAATGGACGGCTGGGATGAACAGCTCTATACACATATCCACAATCTTTTCCCTGAAACGTTGATTTGCCTGCGGATGCCTTTCTCCGCTCCAGAAGAATTGTTAGCGATGAACAAGAAAGGCATCCACGTGTTCCATTTGTTGGCAGACTTTCACGGCCGGGGAAAAAATGGGGATTTTATCCTGGATTTGATTCGCCAGGCTCACACAACCTTTGTGGAAGCTGGGGTGAGGCAAGAAGTAACTCTTTTGGGAAGTGGCGGCATCATTGCCGCGGAACACATTCCCAAGGCAATCCTGTGTGGATTAGATTCCGTTGCACTAGATACTCCTACCCTGGTTGCTTTGCAGGCAAAATTCTCCGGGGAGTGTGCCGATCGGACTGAAAGCGAATTCAGCATGCCTGACAAGCTAAATGTTGATTGGGGACGCCAACGATTGATGAATTTGGCTGCCTCATGGCGAGACCAGCTGCTCGAAATCAGCGGGGCAATGGGTCTCAGAGAAATCAGGCGAATGCGCGGCGAAATGGGTCGCGCCATGTTCATGGTTGATTTAGAACGCGAAGCATTTGCGGGGATCGAAGGTTATGAATACCAATAAAACTACACCAGAGCTGATTGTCGATAAGCATATCGCAAATTTACATGCTGGCTATCAAGGTCGCGCAGAAGGAATCTTTCCTGCTCCAGATGCGTTAGGAGATTTTCGCTGGACTGAGGAACTAATCCTGTCCACCTACTACCAGGCAGAATATGGGCGCCCTCCTGAGAATGGCATGGAGTACCGCTTCGGTCGATCAGACGGTGGCTTCGACATTCTTGATTTTAATTTCCTTCCTGAGCAAGATTGGCTGCCTTTGCAGGCAGAAATCGACATCACCCTAGCTTTGAACAAGCGGGGAGAAGGCAGAGAAATCACCATCGACTTACCAATCTACGGTGGCGGCATGTCCTATGGCTCGATCAGTGAACAGGTTATGCTCTCAAGAGTCATGGCTGCCAAAAGGTGGAACACATATATTTCAACTGGTGAAGGCGGTTACCCTACCGCATTGGTTGAGTACAGAGATAACATCATCACCCAGGTGGCCACAGGCATGTTCGGCGTGAATGAGGAGACTATCAAGAACGCGCCAATCGTGGAATTCAAATACGCGCAGGGAGCAAAACCCGGTTTAGGCGGTCACTTGCTGGGAGATAAAGCGACAGATACAGTGGCAGAATTACGCGAAAGTGTGCCTTGGGTCAGCCTCTTCTCGCCTTTCCCGTTCCACTCGGTTTATTCAGTCGAGGATCACCGCAAGCATGTCGATTGGATCAAAACCACCAATCCCAATGCACTGGTTTCCGTCAAGGTCTCTACGCCAACTGATGTCGACATGGTCGCAGTTGGCAGCTATTTTGCTGGAGCCAATATCATTCATTTAGATGGTTCGTACGGCGGCACAGGAGCGGCACCAGAAATTGCTAAAAAGAACATCGCCATGCCGATCGAGTTTGCGGTACCAAAGGTCCACAATTACCTTACCAATGAAAATATTCGTGATGAAGTGGTCGTCATGGCCAGTGGTGGCGTACGCACTGCCTACGATGTTGCCAAGATCATCGCTCTTGGCGCTGACGGCGCAATCCTGGGAACTGGAGAGCTGGTGGCGCTGGGATGCACCCGCTGCTCAAATTGTGAGCGCGGGCGCGGTTGTCCTTTTGGTTTGACGACGACAGATCCGCTTCTTTCCCAATTTGTAAAACCAGAGTGGGGTGCCCAAAGGATCGACAATTTATACCAATCCTATGCATATCAATTGCGAGAGATCCTGCGAAAACTCGGGTTGACCAGTATTGAGCAGCTTCGGGGGAGGAAAGATCTGCTGCGCTATCTTGGCAGCAACGGAAATGGGAGTTCGGAATAAGATGAACAAGGGAAAAATTGCAGAGAAGATTATTGACTCACGCCAGGATATGATCCCTGAAGGTGGCTTCGTCCTTCCAAGAGATATGGAAGCCGAGGGTGGCTGCGGGGTAATTGGCATGGCCAGCAACGTTCAGGTTGCAGCCCGTCACATGCTGCAATCCTTGACCCAGATGCGCAACCGTGGCAATGGCAAGGGTGGTGGGCTCGCTGCAGTCGGACTTGTACCAGAAGAGTTTGGTGTTACGAAAAAAGTCCTCGAGGAAGATTATCTTATCGCGGTCGCCTATCTCGATATCAGTGTGCGTGCAGATCTTGAGAAAGAATACATCTACAAAATATTCGATATTGATCATGTGAGGATTGAAAAACATATCCCAGATTACAGTTCACTTGAGGGTTTAGACGTCCCACCTCCCGAGGTGATTGAATATTTTGTGCGCGTAAAACCTGATCAAGTGGAAAAATATCGTGAAAAATTCGGAATGCACGACACACCACAAAGGGTGATCGAAGATGAGATCGTCTTTCAGAATACTTTTCATCTTAATATCGAATATTACAAATCAACCGGAGAAACCCGGGCATTTGTGCTCTCACACGGTAAGAATATGCTGGTCTTGAAGATGGTTGGCTTCGGGGATGATGTTATCCGATATTACCAGCTGGAAGACATGCATGCCCATGTATGGATCGGACACCACCGTTACCCCACTAAGGGTAGGGTTTGGCATCCTGGTGGCGCTCACCCTTTTATCGGACTCAATGAAGCGCTGGTTCACAATGGTGATTTTGCCAATCATGCCTCAATCAGCGAATACCTGGCTCAAAGAAACATTTATCCTTTATTCCTGACCGATACCGAGGTTGCGGTCCAGGTATTCGATTTGTTACACCGCACATACGATTACCCGATGGAATATGTAATTGAGGCGATGGCGCCTACTACAGAACGAGATTTCACAATGCTTGCACCTGAAAAGCGTCGAATATACGAAATGCTTCAGCAATCCCATATGCATTGTTCTCCTGATGGACCATGGTTCTTCCTGATCGCCCAATCTGAAACTAACCATGAGGAAAAACCCGTTTACAGGCTTACGGGGATCACAGATACCAGTATGCTGCGACCTCAGGTATTCGCATGGCAAGAAAATAAACATGAAGATGGAGAAAAAGTTGCTATTGGATTCGCCGCCTCTGAAAAGCAGGGCATAGATGCCGCCTTGGAAAGCCTGGCGGAAACAGATCATCGCTTCTGGACCCGGGCAGACAGGTATTGGAACGCCCGAGGTGGAAGCCACGTCGATGGAGGGGCATTCTTATACAGCGTTTCAAAGAATGGAAACGGGATGGAGATCACCTGTACGGATAAGTTTGGACGGGCAGTGCCCATGCCCACAAATTCTCCAGCCTATACGATCAATGGAAAGCATCTTTCTCCCTCCGAATTGGATATTCCACAACTAAGTGCTGAAAAAATATTTAATTGGTATAAAGAACAGGTTATCCAATGGGGTTATGACCAGATGAACGCATTCCTGACCGGCTTGGAATCGATCGTACGCCAGGACATGGATTGGAGAAAATATCTCGATATATTAACCTTGATGATGGACAGAAGATATGATACTGGGAGGCTTCGTCGAAGCAGTTTGCTCTCGCTGATCGATCAGGCTCTTTATCAGTTACTTGAAATATTCGACGGTGAGCACTCTGAAGATTTAATTGTTCATACAGAAAATCACCCCATTCCCACATCGGTTGATGATCAGCAGTTAGTTATAGTGGATGCCCAGGGATTCACGCCCCAGGATGAGACTTCGCTTGCCCGAGAGCTCCAGCGCCTGTTAGAAAAAGGTTTCAGGAGATTCATTATCCTTAATGCGAAGGGGCACCGCTTCATCGCCAACGGTTTTGGGCCCAACACGAAAGGGGTCAGGATAGATGTATATGGTTCTCCTGGAGATTATCTGGCATCAGGAATTGATGGCCTCGAGATTCATGTCCATAATAATGGTCAAGACCAGCTGGCTCAAATCATGAAATCCGGGAAATTGGTTGTTCACGGGGATGTTGGACAAACTTTTATGTACGCTGCTAAGGGAGGGGATGTATTCGTGATGGGGAACTCCGCAGGTAGGCCGTTAATCAACGCTGTCGGCAAACCCCGGGTAGTGATCAACGGAACCTGCCTGGATTACCTGGCAGAGTCATTCATGGCAGGGGATCCATTGAACGGTGGTGGTTTCGTAATTCTCAATGGTATAACTTTTGATGAACACAACAATATCGTGGAGTTAGAAACGCCATACCCAGGAGGAAATCTATTTTCCCTAGCTTCAGGTGGCGCGATCTATGTGCGTGATCCCTATCGAAAAGTCAGTGAGGACCAGTTGAACGGAGGAGAATTCACAGAATTTGGTAAGCAGGATTGGGCATTGATTGAACCGTATCTCGAGGAGAATGCCCGGCATTTTGACATTTCAAAATCCAGATTGCTCACAGTTGATGGAGATGAGCGCTCACCTGGTGAGGTTTATCGAAAAATCCAACCCCGGGCAATGCGCGCTTTGCAAGCTGAAGAAGCTTGGGTTACTGAAGGAGAATAGTAAACGAAGATTTACTACAAGTGAAGAAAAGGATCTTTCCTCCTTCCTACCTGAACCTGCTGATAATTTTAGAAATTCTGGTTCATTGGCTACTGCCGATTTACCAGCTCATACCCATACCATACAATTATTCTGGGATTGTACTCATTGGATTAAGCCTGGTTCTGAATATTTACTCAGTAAGGTACCTCGAGCATCAGAACACATCCAGTAATTTTTTCGAAAATTCCACCAATTTAGTGATATCTGGTCCTTTCAGCAGAAGTCGCAATCCAATCTATTTGAGTGGAGTAGGGTTTTCGCTGGGAGTTGCCATATTTCTGGGTTCGCTCACTCCATTCATAATCCCCCTGATCATATTATTGGCCTTAAATAATATCTATATTCCTGATGAGGAAATAAGACTTGAAGAGAACTTTGGTAGGGAATATAGGGCGTACAAAAGTAAAGTGAGAAGATGGATTTGATTGTATCGAATGATTATTTTATGATTGAATTCTTTAGATCATCTTTACCCTGTCTTGACTAAGAATTGATTTTATTGATAAGAATTGGACTTCAAAATGAAAAATCAAAACCTGATCTTGTTAGTAGCAATACTACTGCTGATAGTGAGTTGTACCCCTGAAAGCGATTTCTCGAATTCAAATCAAAGTGAAACAATTACTATTGAAGCAACAAATGAAATCGTGATTGAGATAACGCAAACTTCAACACCAGACTCAGTAGAGACTGAAGAACTTGAACCATCACCTACTCTAGAATCTGCCACAAACTCTTCAACAAATCTACAGCCAACTATGATTCCTTGTTCTGGGCAACTGACTTCACCCAACCAGGAAGGCCCTTTTTATAAAGCCGGCTCACCAGAACGGAAAAGCCTGATTAATGAAGGCATGGCGGGCATACCAATCCTGATCTTTGGCCGCGTGTTCGATCAGGATTGTAATCCCTTGACGGGTGTGAAACTGGATTTCTGGCTGGCAGATGTGGATGGCGAATACGACAATATTGGCTATACGCTGCGCGGCCATCAATTCTCAGACGAGAATGGGTATTTCTCCATCGAGAGCATCGAGCCAACCCCATATACTGGCCGACCCTCACATATTCATGTCAAGTTATTTGCTCGAGATGGGCAAGAACTGCTGACAACACAAATGTACTTTCCGGGAAGTGAAACTTCTGGAGATGTCCAGAATGCACCTGATTTATTGGCAACTTATTTAGAGCCTGACTCGGAAGGTCGCCAACAAGTATTATTTAATTTCATTGTGCATCCTTAGGAACTCATCGGGGGTTATCCAATATTTCAATATTCCGATTCAACATGATTTCCCCTTGGTCCGCAATCTCCATTTTATTTTCATGGGAAGTTTATTTCAATCTTTCGAAACGATAAAAACTTTCTTGACAGATTTAGGTATCGAACTAAAATCTGTGGGAGAATGTATATTGGTCAGGTGTGAAATGGGGATTACAAAAATCTAGAGAAAAACCGTGGAGTTATCTTCAAAGTATTCGCGCATATCAAAGATTCTTATTGCTCTCGTCGAATTATTGCTTTTGTGGGCAGTAATCATCGCGCGGGTTTTTTCCTTCAATCGGTTTGTCGGCAATGAGCATGACGTTCTACCTTTCGCCAGGCAATTTTTTGATCGCAGCTGGCTGCCGAATGATTGGTATTTAAATCTTACTGTCGGCTACCGACAAGTATTCAATTACATACAAGGCTTCTTAATAGACTGGCTTGGCTTTCTAGATGGTGCCTATATCGGACGACTACTTGTATATTTAATCCTGGCTATAGCATTTTTCATCTTTTTTAGAGCAATTGGTCTGCGATTTTTCCTTGGCATTATTGTTGTCTATTTATTCCTAGAAAATCAATCTTTAATCGCTGGAGAGTGGATAGCTGGCGGAGCCGATCCTAAAACGGTTGCGTATGCCTTCGGGTTGATAGCGTTCGCCTCGTTTTTCAGGGAGAAATACCTGATCGGATTTGCCCTTGCCGGGGCTGCACTATCGTTCCATGTTTTGATCGGAATTTATTCCTTGTTCAGCGTTGTTATGGCATCAATATTGACCCAAGGACCAATCAAGGAAATAATAATCTTACTCATTAGAAAATCATGGCCAATCCTTATCACCGGCTTTTTTGGAATCTTAGCAATATTCCAACAACTCCTCCCTCAGGCAGGTATCGATGCAAACAAAGCATGGCAAATTTATGTTGAGTTCCGAGTTCCTCACCATGTGTTGCCTTCGGCCTGGCAGGGAACCGAATGGATCTTTATATTAATAATTGCTTCTTTCCTTTTTCTCATTGTATTTTTCGTGTTTCGGAAAAATGCATTGAAATTCACTTCCGCATATGCCCTCGCCTGCGTAACTCTATTTATCTTCGGACTGGTTTTATTTTTTCTGGATCAAACCTCATTATTGAGATTCTACTGGTTTAGATATCCAGACGTCATGGTTCCATTCTTGAGTTTGGTTGTCGTCGCTTTATTGTTGAATTGGATTGCTGACCTGAATTTATCGGATTATCCTAGAATCCCCCCAAAAATGCATTGGTTTCAATGGATATTAAGGTATGGATTGCCAGTGCTTTTTGCAATATTTGCTATCTTACTTCTCGCTGAATCGAGGACTTATCTGCAAGGTAAGTACCAAAGGGGATTAAACAGAAAGAGCACAAAAACTCAAGTTGCCCTAGAATGGATTAATGAGAATACACCTGAAGAGGCAGTTTTCTTAGTTGATCCCCTGATGAACGAATTCTACACCTATGCGCAACGGGCCAGATTCGTATCCTTCAGCCATCCTCCCCAGTCTGCTCCTGAATTACTTGAGTGGTTTGATAGGCTCACATTGATCAATGGAAATCAAAAGCCAGGTATCCCCCCAGCCAAAGGTAAGATGCAGGAAAGTTTTGCCAGTCTTGATTCAGATTTGATTGAGCAAATTGCAAACGAACACGGGGTTAGCTATTATCTAGGTCGGTCTGGAAATGAGCTGCCATTCAGAGTGGTCTATCAGGATGATACCTTTGCTCTTTACCGACTTGATCAGATGAGCGATTAACCTAAGATTGTGTTTTAAGGAAACCGCCCCCAATTTGTAGAATATTGGGGGCGTATCTATTTATTGGACTTAAAACAATTTATTGAGAGATATCTCGTTGGAACGTGACCACCAGGGCTCCATCTGCAGTTCGCATTTCCATGTTGAGTCCATCAATTTTATACGTAGCGGCTGTCTCCAGCGCAGTCAGATACTGCTGTTCTTGCTCCATAAGTCCTTCAGGTTCAAGACAGGCCATCTCGGTCGCTCCAACGCTGCTAATGCTGATGTTGTTTCCATCGGTTTGATATTCACCAAAATAACTGTTACACCCTGCGGACCCAGAAAGCTGATTATCATCACCGAAATTTGCCGTGATCTCAGTGCCGATTATTAAGGTAGTAACGCCGCCTTTTCCGTTGTTGTAGCTCAACACCTGCCAGGAAGTTCCCCCCAAAGATTGGGCGACAGAATCGAAACGGGCGCGCTCATTCCCATCAACATCTTTAAGGATCAGCTCTTCACCGACAATTTCAAAAGTAGCCGTTTCAGCTAACACAACCAGAAAATCTCTTTCCTGCTCCATCACAGGTTCTGGGCAGGCCATCATCGTGGATGCTATCGGTTCATTAAAAGTTAGCTGATTTCCACTCACCTCGTAGGTAGTATTGTAGTTGTTGCAGCCCGAAGTTCCCCCAACGCCGCCATTTTCATCAAATTGGGCGGTTATTGTCGTTCCTTCAATCAATCCCCCTCCATTAAGTTCGCTAAGCAGCCAAATACTGCTCGTCAAATCCTGGCCTGACCCAGAGGGAGCACAGGCTGCGAGCATGAGAATGGCCATCGATACAATAGCTAATATCCCTAGCTTTATCATTTCAACCCTCCTTTTTGGTATTAAGTTCTAAGCCCTTAACGAAATTTACAGTTGAGAAGTTCCAACCAATAGATTCAAACGGAGGTTTCTCAACAAGGTAAAAATTCGACAATCAAATGGATTTAGCTATAATTATCCGCTCTCAGGTTCAATCAGCTCCAGGTTTTCCAGATCTGGGTGTTCGGGTGCGGTCAACTCGCGATACGCCAGCGTCCATGTCGCTGAGGTGAAAGCCACCACAATACTGCGGATCAAGGCAAAAATAATTGTCCCCAGCAATCCCCCTATGCATATTGGACCAAACCACCATAATCCGGGATCAGCAACGAAGAACAAACCAAATAATGGGGCTGCAAGCGCAAGAACAATGACAAACGAAATCCCGAAAATGACGATTCCCAAAGCGAAGAAGATCAACCAAAAGATAATCGTTGCCCCAAGGTTATCTTTAAGCACTTCCCAACCACGTTTGAACGCATCGATCCAACCCAGATCTTCAAGGATTGCCGCCCGTTCGCCATAGACGCGGATCTGTTCAAGAATGATCACCAGGAAAAATAAACCACAACACAGGAATCCGCCGCAGAGGATAGAAACCAGAACAAGAGAGGTAATCCCTGCAGCCTGGTCAACATCCAAAAGTCCAATCCCGAAGAATATGCCGCTAAACAGGATAATCCCACCAATGATCAACATTAGGATCAAGGGAATTGCGGCTAATATACCCAAACCAAACAAGGTCCAGAATTTTCGCGCTCCGCCAGCCCAGGCTTTGCTAAAAGATGTCTCCCCCTCTTCTTCTACTTGTAATACACCGGCGATTAACCCTCCCCTGGCGATCACCGAAACCACCCACAGCGCGATAGCAATTATCAAGAATATACATATCAAAACTAGTATCAGACCACTGAGAGCAAGGAAAAACTGCTCTGCCGAATCTCCAAAAGGAAATCCAAAGCGATCAAATTCATCCCCACTGAAGGAATAATTGGTTTGTGGCGCCCCACTCCCCTGACCTAAAGCTGCAAGAAATCCAAGTACCCAAAGAATTTTCCAGCGCCAGGTGATCTCCCAGGCCCTCCCTAACACTTTTCCGAAGTCCATCATCCGCCTCCTTAAATTTGCTTCACCCACGAATTTTTGGCTCGATATTCCTACATTCCCATGCAAAATTACATGATCAAGAATGTCGCGGTCTCTTCATATTATAGTACCAGGATGAAAATATGAGTACCAGTCATTGGCGAAAATCAGCGCTAAACTGGTAATTCATCGTTTTCGGCATAATATCCCGCAAGAATTGACTGGTAATTCGGGATTTAACACCAGGATCGATACGTGGATCGCATTTAAACCTGACGATTGAATCTGGGTCCATTTTTTCCAGCTTAGCCCTAATAAAATTTTCGAGATCCTCTTGATTGAGCCACTTTTCCAGGAACAATTCTTCCATTGGACGCGCTGAGAGTTCGATAAATTTGATAGACTTTATTCCCCATTCTCGTTCAGAAATTTCTGCCACTTCAATATCATAAAATCCCTTATCTTCCTCTTTTTCCGCAAAGGATGTTCTCTCTGTTGATCCTGGGTAAATCACTGGGGGATGGTTTTCACCATTCTTTGAAAGGTCTCCGAGTACCTGTCGACGATGCATATGTCCGGAGAGCACTGCCACGGCGTCTTCTGGAAGAAAGCGCCTGGGGATCACGTCCTGCCCTCTCCGAAACGTGTAACCAGATGGGCCTACTTGGGCCCCTTCAATAGCTTGGTGTAGACACAAAAATTTACATCTTCCCTGGCTGCTTTCCCACCCTGTTTCGTCCAATAGCTTGCCAAATTCATCCCTTATATATTTTCTCTCACAAGGGAATCCATAAAAATTGACCAGCGACTCGTTAATTTCAAATTGGAAGGTTTGAGGTTTATCAAAGATATACAAATTTGGGTGACTTAGAAACAAAGAGACAGGTAATATGGAGCGCTCGTGGTTTCCAGGCACGATAAGAGTCGGTATTCCCTCTCCAGCAAAATCGAATAAATCACGATAGACCATATCGACGATCAGCTGCGGAACCTTCGCCCTGAAGAACAAATCTCCTCCATGCAGCAGGATATCAGGTCTGGTATTACGAGCATAGTCTAAAACCCAGTGAAAATTATCAAAGAAATCGGGACCACGCCGGCGACGATTTACCCGCGGCTTTACAGGGAAATCAAAGCCAAGATGAGTATCTGCAAAAAAGACTATGCGAAATGACGTCATTTATGCTGGGGATTCTGGCTCATTTCTCGTTGCGTTAGTTCACCCAAACGGATTACCTCGCTTACCAGGAGGTCGAAGTCTTCCCACCGGCTGCGGTGGTTAGTGTGGGCAACATGCAGCGCGAAATTTCCTTTTATGCGCGTACCGGAAACGACCACCACCCCCCCTTCTTGCAGTTCAACGAGGATGCGCTGATTGAGATCGTCGAGATCCTCCCCAGCTAATCCGGGATTTAAGTATCGAAAACAGACAACATTCAATGGGACTGGAGCTAGTAGTTCCAAACGCTCAGATTCCTTTACCAAGCCAGCCAAGTATTGTGCCTGGTTGATGTTCTGCTGAATCATGCGCCCATATTTTTTGCTTCCGTGTTCCTTAATCGACATCCAGGCCTTGAGAGCCCGAAAATTTCGCGATAGCTGGTAACCATAATCTGTCAGCCAGGGTAAATCTCCCCCAGTCATGCCACGACCTCCTTCTATCCGCGCCAGATAATCAGGTCGCAGGAAAAAAGCGTCCCTGTGCTTTTGTTTGTGCCGCACCAAGATGCACCCAATCTCATATGGCATATACATCCACTTATGTAGGTCGAATGCCAGGGAATCAGCTCTTTCCATCCCTGCCAACTGATCCTTAACCTTTGGTACCAGGACAGCCCAGGCGCCAAAAGCACCATCGACATGCAGCCATAGATTTTCTTGCTCACAAACATCTGCTAATTGGTTGAGGTCATCCACCGCACCAGTATTGGTCGTCCCTGCTGCACCGACCACACAAAATGGCTCATTGTTATTTTCCCTGTCCTGGATTATCACCTCTCTCAATGCGGCGATATCGATTTTAAATTCCTGATCAACAGGGACTTTCCTCAAGGCTTCAGTCCCTAAACCTAGTATCTCAACCGCCTTCTGGATAGAGCTGTGGATCTCCTGGGAGGCGTACAACACCAATTTTTTTCCAGACGCATTTACACCATGTTTACGCAAGTCGTATTTTGCCATCGCATTCCTGGCAACAGTCAATCCGATCAGATTCGCAGCCGAACAACCACTGGTTAAGAGGCCACTGGCTGACTCTGGGTAATTCAGCATTTGCTTGATCCAGTTGAGAACCTGTTTTTCTACATGGTTTGCGCTGTGATGGTCAATGTCACCTGCGTTGGTGTTCATCGCGGCCGTCAAGAATTCCGCCAATGCGCCCATAACCGTGCCGGTTCCAAATATCCAACCCCAGAAGCGAGGGTGAATATTCCCTATCGGATATGGTAAAACGTAATCTTGAAATTCTCGGTAAATCTCTGTTATCGATTGGGGTTCAGAGGGCACAGGTGTGTCAAAGTGGGTTTTTATAATTTCTGGAGCCGGCTGCCAGACTGGTTTTTGATCAATCTTTTGCAGATATTCCATCATATCGTCGATCATTTGATGACCCAGCTCGGTCATGGTCTTCCAATTCTCAGGATCAAGTGATTCTTGTCGGTGCTTCATAATATTCATCCTCAACTGGAAAACTTTTACGATTTGATGAATTTAAGGGGGTAAATTAATCTTTCAGATAATTCTTTCGGGTCAAGATCAATAAAACGAATAGAGCTATTGCGATCACCAGGACGATTAGATCAAAAAGCCCGAAATCATCCGTCAAAGTTAAGAAGATATTCCCAGCGAGCGCGAGCAGTCCGAAATAATAATACAACCTAAGTCCCCTCCCTATCCCCCAACTTATCCAAAAAAAGACCGCTGAATTGATGAACATTAGAGCGATGACGATCACCAACATGGTACCCGAGGTATCTCCGGAATTGTTACCAAAACGAATAAAACCCCAGGTCCCAAAAACCAGCCAGATAATCCCCAGTATTACGAACAACCAGCGAGCAGTTTTTACCGAAGCAGGTAACTGGTCAGGTGAACTGGTCGATGGATCCCCGTCAGAATCGATATTTGAATTAGTCAATTTGACTTCTCATCGATGAATTTTCAGGTTTTTTCCAAGTCTATACAACTAATTACAGAAATCACATATTAGATTGCTAATAGCAATCATTTACAAGATAATTATCGATTTTGATTCACGGAATTGATTCAATCAATTCTCTCACAATTGGGATCACTTTGGAATAGTTTCTATCCTCATGCTGAGCATTTATTTCAAACACTTTTTCTGCAGGGTATTTGGATAACCAGTTTTCTAACAATTCGTCGATGGCTTTCATATCTTCAATTTGGGCAATATCAAGCCTTCGATCTCTGCGATCATACCGCTCGGCGATCATCTTCACCGGGGCTTTCATCCATATAAATAAATCCGGAGCAGGCATATTGGCCCTCAGCACATAATAAGCGCGTTTACAAATCTCGTACTCATTTCCTGATAAATAACCATTGCGGAAAAAAAGGTTTGTGAAGATATGGAAATCCATATCTAAGCCACCATCCTGGATACCGGGATTGTCCCCTTTTCGAATATCTATCTCTTGTTGTGACCGGTAGAGTAGATAGTCAATCTGGTTTGCTAAAGCATACGGCTTCCCGTGAATCATGAAAAGTTCTTGGAAGGGACGTTCCTCGGGTTCTTCAATTCCAAAATAATAATTAGTTCCCTGACACAATTTGGAGGCAAAAGTTGTTTTTCCAACCCCAGTATTCCCCACCACAGAAACCAATCTTCCCATGATCAGCCTCCTTGAATCAATTCAAATCTAATCGAGTTATTTCTGAATTAATTTAGATTATTTCAGGTGGGCTTAATATATCACTTAAAAATCAAAAGGAATCTGTCAACCAAGTGATAAGTGGATCGAGATTAATCTCATCCGCAATATCCAGCAGTTGATCAATAGATTGCCAGGCATCCATACCAATTGGAGATGATAATTTGGGCTGCAAGCGGAAATATTGGTCCTTTAATATTTGTCGGCATTGGTAATCAGCAACCTCACCACCACCATCCATGACCATATTAACCAGGTCTAATCCCCATTGCGCGACTCCCCAATCAGCATTTTGTGCATCCAGCCAACGCGGATTCTTCCCGGTACCCAGAGATAGCAAGCGGACATCCAAAAATCCCTCATGAAAGGCCTGCGATAAAGCGCACATTGAGGGATTGATAGCCGACACACCTCCATCAATATACCCCTGGTAGGTCGGGAAGTATATAGGAGCTGCTGCGGATCTAAGAACAACATCTACTACAGTGTGCTCGATATCTCCCTTGGAATCAGGAAAATTATGAAAAAATTTTGGCTTCCAACGAGGCGGATCGCGAGTTTCATCTTTCAAATCATGGGTAGCAATGAGAACTTTCTTCGGTAAATCACCCAGAGTCTTTTGACCAATCACACGTTCCAACAAAGCTTTCAGGTTATCAAGAGAATAATCGGCTCCTAAGATGTATTTCAGGTCTGCGATATCATCCCAAATCGAGTCTGCGAATACTTCTTCTCCAAATCCTTTGTACATCTGGCGTAAAAACCTGGGAGTATAACCAAGAGCAAATCCAGCTGCCAAGACAGCGCCAGTTGATGTTCCGGCAAACAAATCAAATTGTTGGACAATACCCGGGAAATGTATCTCGAGTCGTTCCAGCACTCTGGCCGGTATTATGCCCCGAATTCCACCTCCATCAATGGATAATATCTTGTACATGGGGCCTCCTTTCTGATTTGCTTTCAAACTTTTTTCATCTAATAACTAGCTCATTACGCATGATGCATGAATCATGCCTTAATCATCTACTTCCTTGCGGCATAATAACATTAATCATGCATGAAAGGCATACGAACGAAAACAGGTAATTTTTTTACTATGAATATCAAATCATCTATAATCAAGGTAACGGAACTTTCATCCAAGATCTGTCGTTTTATGGACAGAACACCGGATTATTTGGGACGAAATTGAATGAAATAAATCGAGGTTCTTGTATGAAGCAAACCTGTTATCTACTGCTTGTTCTGGTTTCATTTTTATGCTTGGCAGCCTGTTCTGACTCAATACCATTACCTACATCTGATCAGGGGGAAATTAAATCGGCTATATCTTCACCCACAACAACACAAACACAAATTCCTGAACCTAGCTCGACAGCTACATCTCCGCCATCTATTGATGAAACAAGCCGTATTCTATGGGTTTCAGCTTCCGCAGATTTGTTCAACCGGGTTATGGCAGTCGATCCTCACAACCAGGAAAGACTCGCTTTCTGTGCTCAGGATGAAATTCATATCAGCGATGATGCTGGAAAGACCTGGGATACAATCCCGACTTCCGGGGTGATTTCATTAGTTGAAGAGAAGGGTTATTCTCTTTTTGGGGGTGATCCGTCGTCTGTCTCGACCTGCCTTTCGGTCGCAATTGATCCCGAACACCCCAACACTATCTATTCAGTTTTTACCGCAGCGAAAACAGATGTAGGCGCGCCTCCTGTCCTTTACATGGGATTTTTTACTCCAGACAAGGGTGACACCTGGGAATTCGTTCCACCTCCAGTTAATTCAACTTTGGAAGAGTTCGCAGGTTTCTGGAATCTCGGACGAGAAGGAGTAGAAGCCGTATTCAATCTATCTGGCCAGTCGGAAGATCCAATTCAGAATATCCTGGTTGTAGAAACATTTGATGGAGGCGTATCCTGGCAATCCGGAGAATTAAGCTGTCCCAAATCTGGACCTTGCACTCGCTGGGGTCCAGCGCCTTCTAGCATTCCGGGCATGGGCTCGCCCCTTCCGCAGGAAATTCTCTCCTCATCTGACGGTGGTTCAACCTGGGAACGGATTGAACCTCCAGTTGAACTGCGAGCACCTGCCCCTAACCAGCTGGTCGCTTTCTCAGATCAAGAAATAGCTATCATCTCAGGTTCAATCGCATTATCTGGCCCAGTATCTAATACCTCTGCACTGCGTATCTCGCAAGACACCGGTTTTAATTTCCAACAAATCGAATTACCTACAATAGCATTGGGCGCAGAAGTATTGAATTATTTCCCTGGCTTGCAAATATTGCCTGATGAATCCTTCTTGACTCAAGACCCTGAGACGAATTCCTGGTTCTGGTTTGATCCCAATTTTCCAATCTGGTGTCCGGTAAACTCGAATATGCTCCCACAGATTCCCCAGCTGCTGCAGAGTTCGAGTGGTCAGCTCTGGTGGATTAATGTCGAGGAAAACGAAGCTGAAAGCATAGCCATATCTGAACTCGGATGTGCAGATAGCTAAAGTTGCTTATTTATTTTGCATTTTGTGGGATAGACCAAGAAAATGCCACCGGTTCTGGTGGCATTTTCCGTTTATGAAGAATTGAGACGATATTACTGATCTTCAAATAAATCTGCATTTACATATGTCGCCAGGATCTGCCCCTCCGAGTCAAACAAATTAAGCGCAATTCCCAAATTATTGTAAGTAACTGCGGCTTCCAAAGCAGCTAGGTAAGTACCCTCCTGGTCCATTAAGCCAGCTGGTTCAGAACAGAGCATTTGGGTCAAGGCGATTGGACCTATGTTGATCTCATTCAAATCAGCTTCATAATTCGTATTGTATTCATTGCAGCCAGCAGAGCCGCTCAAATTACCATCCTCACCAAAAGAAGCAGATATTTGAGTCCCTTCAATTAGATTTACAAGCGCTCCTTTTCCATCGTTATACGCGTCTAGATTCCAATTCGTCCCCGCTAAAACAAAAGATTCCATGCGGTCGAAAGTCCCTCTCCGTTCACCATCTGGATTAGTTATGGATAGTTGGTCACCCTCAATCATGTAGCGTGAAGCAGACGAGAGAACCAATAGCATAGCCTGCTCTTGAGCCAATAATGTCTCTTCACAAGTCCAGGTCGTGGATACATTCGGTTGGAAATTGATGGCATTTCCTTCACCAATTGAATAGGTTCCCGCAAAAAGGTTGCAACCTGTTGCACCGAGAACGTTATTCGCATCTCCGAACAGCAGCGGTGCTGTAGTTCCATTTTCCACCGGTTTGTCATTTATCGCGGTCAACATCCAAGATGATTCGGTCAGTTCAGGATCAACAGCCGCGCTGACTGCCGTCGATCCACCCCCGCACGAAGCCAATAAGCCTCCTGCGAGAAGAATTACAACAATGGTGATAAACCTTGAGCCTAGATTCTCGAACATTTCTCCACTCCTCAAACAACATGATTTCGGGTGCCATTATAACTATGAATATCTTCGCTGAAATCAATTTCTCACACTACCAATGAAACCAGGAATTTTGATTCAGGATAAACGAAGTAAATGATGCCTTGTTTCAATGTGCGAAGTATACGTAACCACGCTAACAGCGAGGTGTTACTAGTGAAAGAAAGAACCAATATTTTTATTAACAAAAGGAGACCCAAATGACCTTCCAATTAATCTGTACAGCAGTTATCGCTTTAATCATTGGCGTCCTTGCCTTATTGGCGGGATATCGACTGTTTCTACTTCTGCTCCCGATCTGGGGATTCTTTGCAGGATTTGCACTGGGAGCTCAAGCGACGGTGATGTTATTTGGAGGAGGTTTCTTGGCCACGGTCACCAGCTGGATTATTGGGTTCGTGGTCGCCTTGATTTTCGCAGTCTTGTCATATTTGATATATATCGTTGGTGTAGCTCTTCTTTCTGCAGCATTCGGATACTTCTTGGGTGCGGGCATAATGCTGCTTTTCCTGGATCCTGGTTTAATCGTAACCCTGGTCGGCTTAGCAGGTGCCGTTGTGATGGCATTCCTGGTTCTTGCCTTCAACATTCAGAAGCCGGTCTTAGA
The DNA here is from genome assembly GCA_041558875.1 of Anaerolineales bacterium. Lineage (GTDB taxonomy): Bacteria > Chloroflexota > Anaerolineae > Anaerolineales > UBA4823 > PFL25. Next base: position 32,239 of record JBFFEL010000006.1, on the reverse strand, counting down.
ATTCATCACCTCTTTTGGAGGAGCGACTGCGGTTCTTACCGGTATCTTGCTGTTGTTGGGCCGGATCCCATTTGAATCATTAGGCGAAAATCCAGTCCGCCTGGTCAGGGAGGATTCAATATTTTGGATGATCGCCTGGCTGGTATTAGGTTTCGTGGGATTTGCAATCCAGATCGCGTCGAACCGCACCTACGAGATCGAGCCGCCAGAAAACAGGATTTAGATTCTTTTGCGATTAATTCATTACAGACCGGCAACGGCTCAATAGGAGATTGCCGGTCTGGTGAAGCTTAAGATTGATGTTATTCCATAAATCCCTGTCACAACCTAAGATGAAGCATTTGAAGTCGTGGAAGTCCCAGAATCACCCGATGTTTGGGAACAGTTTTTGGCTGTGAGAAAAGGAAAATAGCCGAACCCAAGCCCACCAGAAGTTGGTTTACGCATGGCAAATCTCTACCTTGCGATCAAGCAATCAGCCAAGGCCAATGGCGAGCGAATTCTTATTAAACCAAGCGGGGTTAGTGAGTAGCTATCTGATTCAAACTGTGGATCGAGTATCCAATAACCAGCTCACCCAGGTCATCAATTTGTATCAATATCACCCCGGCTAAAATTGATTATTCTAATCTCCTAGATTCTTCCCGCCTGGGAGGTTTTCACCTTCTGAAACTCAACCATATATAACGTTATAATCCTCTTGACTCAATAATCTCGAAGTGATCAGGAAGGGTTATGAAACGCAATTCATACTACGATATAGACAAGATCTTTTTACGTGGGCTGACGGTGAGAGATATTGCAGAACCATTGCCCTCCTTCGATTCAAGAACAGGTGTTGAGGAGGTCCGCGCGGTAATGGATCTTCACCACATTCATATCGCTGGTGTGCGCGAGAAAGGCTACGTGTCGGGTTACCTGGAACGATCTGAACTGAAAGAAACTGGTCCTTGTGGTCAATACTGTCATCCGATTGAGGAAGCCAAGATATTGAAAGAAAGCGCACCATTATCCGATCTCGTTTTAGCACTCAACACTGTGCCTTACCTGTTTGTTAATTTTCTTGGTGAGATTAGCGGCATTGTTACCCGGGCTGACCTGGATGATCCCCCAGTCCGAATGTGGTTGTTTGGCTTGATCACACTGATTGAAATGAGGTTCTTAACCCTGATTGAATTAAATCTCGAAGGTGATAGCTGGCAGAAGTATCTCTCAACCAGCCGGTTAGAAAAAGCTGCGGCCCTGCAGTCTGAACGAAGGAGAAGGAACCAGGACCCACAATTGCTGGACTGCCTGCAATTCTCAGACAAGGGTCAGATTATCATCAGGGACGAAAATCTGCGCAAGCAGATCGGTTTTACCTCCCGCCGCCGCGCCAGCGAAGCTATCAAAAACCTGGAGAAGCTGCGCAATAACCTTGCTCACGCCCAAGATATCGTTTCCCTGGATTGGGAAACGATTGTCAGCATTTCAGAAAACCTAGAGGCTGTTGTCCGGATTGGAATGGGAGAAGAATAGGTCAATGGTCGATTAGTTTGTTTCCTATAAGCACTTATATATCTCAACGAGAAAGTATTTTCTCTCACATGAGGGTAGATCGATTTCGAATTAACCATAATTTTTATTACCAGGAGGATGCACATGACTTTTACTTTGATCCGTAATTGAGTTTTGATCGATGGCACGGGTAAACCGCCGATCCACGACGCCGCAGTTTTGATTGAAGATAATCAAATCAGATCAGCTGGTTCTGCAGCCGATATCAAATTGCCTGCTTCCAAAGTAGTTGAGCACGATGCCGGGGGAATTTACATCCTACCCAGATTTTTTGACACCCACGTTCATTTATTATTCGAGGGTTTCAATATGGTCCGCGATATGCAGGAGTCATTCTCTACTCGCTTCTACAAATCGATCGACTTCATGCGCCGAACTGTCAAAGCTGATGTGACCAGCGTCCGCGATGCAGGTGGTGCAGACATGGGTGTGAAGCAGACCGTTGAGAGGGGGAAATTGTGGGTCACCGAATGCAGATCTCTATCTCTGCGCTTACCATCACCGGAGGTCATGGAGATGGCTGGATGCTCTCAGGAAATGAGTGGGGGCTGTTCCCAGCTTATCGCGGCAATCCCCACGGGTTGGTGGATGGAGAACAACAGGTACGCCAGAAAGTGCGGGAAGTTCTGCGAGCCGGAGCGGAGGTAATTAAAATCTTTGCTACCGGTGGAATACTCAGCCCAACCGATCACCCGGAATTCATCCAGTTTTCACCAGAGGAATTACGCGTTATCGTCGAAGAAGCCGAATTCAGACGAGGCGTTAAAGTCATGGCTCATGCTCAGGGAGCCGAAGGGATAAAAAATGCCGTCCGAGCTGGTATCCATTCCATTGAGCACGGGATTTATCTGGATGATGAAGCTATTGAATTAATGCTCGAAAAGGGCACCTTTTTGGTTCCAACCCTGCTTGCTCCAGTTGGCGTGCTTGAAGTAGGTGAAAAGGGCGGCATGCCTGATTATGGGATCCGTAAAGCCAGGGAAGTGGTTGATATCCATAAGGAGAGTATTGCCAGGGCACACAAAGCGGGAGTCAAAATCGCCATGGGTACGGATTCTGCTGTCACACCCCATGGCCAGAACCTACGTGAGCTCGGTCTAATGGTTGATGCGGGGATGAGCCCAATGGAAGCCATTGTATCCTCGACCAGCCTGGCTGCGGAATGTCTCGGATGGGATAAGCGTTTGGGATCGCTGGAACAAGGTAAATTGGCTGATTTGATCATCACGAATACCGATCCCCTGGAGGATATTCGGACGTTGGAAGATCCCGACAACATCCGTCTGGTCATGAAAGACGGGGTGATCTATAAAGATCTTCTAACAAAGAAATCAATATCCGAATGAGAGGCTGACTTCTTGTCAACATGATTCTTGGATATCACAGGGTAGAATGGTACAATTCCTATTCTAAAGAATCTCTTAGAAAATTCTAAAAATATAGAATTAATTTCAATAAAGGAGCAAGATCATGACCGATGTACCTCTGCAAATTATTGTGGCAGCCTTTCAAGAGGAAGACGCAGCTGACGGCGCATTAAAAGCGCTCAAGGAAGCCAAGAAAGAAAAACTGATCAGTATTGACAACGCAGCAGTGATCCGCAAGGATGAAGAAGGCAAGCTGCATATCAAGGAGACCGCCGATATGGGCGGTGGGAAATGCGCTGGCATCGGCGCTCTTGTTGGTGGAGCCATAGGCCTGCTCGCGGGACCATTAGGCGTTGCAGCTGGGGGCGCACTGGGAGCTGCCGTTGGGGGCATCACCGCCAAACTCTATGATGGGGGATTCAAAGATGAAAGGCTCGAGCAGATCGGCGGTTCGCTTGAACCTGGAACCTCGGCAATAGTTGCTGTGATCGAACACCGCTGGGTAGCGGATCTAGAGAGAGAGCTGGCTGAAGAAGGCGCTAACGTTATGACGACTGCGCTCGCAGCAGATATCGCTGAACAGCTTCAGAAAGGCGGTGAAGTGTCATATACTGCTATCTCTGGCGAAGAGGGAGTTGCCGGTGGTCGCGTTGCCGCGACTGAAGATGAAGCTGAAGTAAGTGGTTTCATCGCCACTGAGGAAGGAATGGTAGCAGCAGCTGGCACGGCAGAACTGGAAGATTCAGAAGAGAACGAGGAAGAATCCAAGGATTAATAGGAGACGAATAAATGAGTGAAAAACCAAAAGACAAATCTAAATCCGATAAAGAAAAACTTGCAAAACAAGCTGAAGAGATGGAAGTTGCCGCAATGGAGACCGGAATTGAAGGTGCTATGGACGTCGCTGAAGGTGCTGAGACTCTCGAATTGGCTTCAGATGTAGCCGCAGCTGGAGCAGCGGAGCTCGCCGCGGGAGCCAGTGATCTCACCCGGGCAGTTGACATGGAAGTTGTTGCCGATCGAGTCGCTCAGCTCAGCGACGTGGTCGCTGAGGCTGGTGTAACGGATGTGCTCGAAGGAGCAGAAATGTTAGCAACCTCAGAGGATGTCAATGTTCTGAGTGCGATGGTCGGTCTGATGGGTGCCGATGACCTGGAACATGGTCTTGAACTCGCACGCATGGCTGGTGAGATGTGGGTAGTCAGTGATGTCTCCGATCTGATGCAGATGCCAGTAATCTCCGCATTCCTTGAAGAACGCGGTATCCAGCTGCAGGAAATGGCCGTTGACCAGATCTTGCGCGCAGCCAGCACCCGCAGCTTGGCAGAAGTAATGGCTGCAACTGGTGAGCAAATTGCTGCGTATGGTGTCCGTGAAGCAGCAGAAGGCGCGGTTCGTTTAGCTGTCTCCGAAGGTATGGCTGAAACCAGTGAAGATTTGGCTGATGCTGGTGTCGCCCTGGGAGCAAAGGGTGCCGCAGAGATTGCTGATGCGATGGAAACTCGCCAGGTAGCCAAGGAGATTGCAAAAGAAGGTGTCTCTGAAGTTGCCAAGGGTGCAGCAGAGATGGGGGCAGCTGAAGTCATGGAAGATGTTGCCGAAGAGATGGACAAGAAATCCAAAAAATAATCTTCTAGTTAGGTAATACAGGATGCCTCTATATAAATCCTTTATGTAGAGGCTTTTTCATTTCCAAATCCAGCTCCTATTAGAAAATAATTCACAATATTAATTTTCGATGTAAAATTGGCGAGGTCGAGTTTCAGTATGCTCAAAATAAGGACACAGGTTGGGAAATTTTATCTGATGTGTGACCAGATTTACAAAACTAATTCCCTTCTTGAATGTCGAGGAAGGCGATAGATGAATTACGAAGCCTGGTTGATGGCTGGCGTCCTCGTCGCTATGTTTGCATTGCTGATATGGGGAAAGCTACCAACCTGGTTGGTTTTCTTAAGCACCTTGACCATAACCATGACCCTCAGCTTAGCGCCAGTAGATGAGCTGCTCAGTGGCTTCTCCAATCCAGGGGTGATCACCGTCGCGGCTTTATTTCTTATTGCTGCCGGTATGTATGCGACCGGAGCGATTACCATCGCTTCCAATCTGCTTGTTGGTCTCCCGGAAAAACTACCCAAGCTCAGCTCAAGATATTTGCACCCGTCGCGGGTGCCAGCGCGTTTTTGAACAATATACCCCTTGTCGCGATGATGATCCCAGTAGTCAAGGATTTGAGTCAACGAACCGGCCTCACAGCCACCAAACTGCTGATGCCGATGAGTTTTGCTTCAATATTAGGTGGTGCTTCTACTTTGATTGGCACATCAACTAACCTGATCATCGCCGGTTTGATCGTCAGCGCGGGATTACCTGCATTCAATATCTTCGCGCCAACCCTGGTCGCACTCCCGGCCGCTATTCTAGGCATCATTTTTCTGATGATCATCGGAAATCGTTTGCTACCTTCGGGTACCAGCGCAGAAGATGGCTATAAAAAACGCCGCTATAAAGCTGAATTCATGGTGATTGAGAACTCAAACCTTATTGGCAAAACAATAAAAGAAACCGGCGTCATTTTAGGCGCGGCTATCGGTCTCTCTACAGCAGTGACCGCCACCGGTCTTTCGGATATGATCGCACAGGGAATAACCGCCATAGGAGGTAGCAACCCTTTTGCTGCTTTGGTGATGGTTTTTTTGGGTTGTGTCTTACTGACAAACGTGATTACGAATGCAGCCGCAGCCTCAATTATGTTTCCGGTTGCAATCTCGCTGTCGACATCTTTAGGAGTTAGCTTCACACCCTTCGCAGTCGCATTAATGTTGGGGACTTCATACGCCTTCATCAATCCAGCCGGCTACCAGACAAACTTAATGGTTCAGGAACCTGGAAATTACACCTTCATAGACTTTGCAAGACTCGGTTTGCCTTTAACGCTACTGGTTGGTGCGATCGTGCTGATATTGACCCCAATCATATACCAATTCTAAGCAACGGCAATATTTCTGTTTAATTAAATCCAAACAAATACTGGATATAATTTTCCTAGGTACCCAATAGAAGCCATATAACCCAGTATTGATCTGAAGATATTTATTTTTTTGCTCGGATTATCCTGATTTATCGTGGTTCTCATAAACCGTGGAAAACATGCGGAGGTATTCATGGAAAAGTCATACGAAGAGCAGCAATTCAAAGGTCCAGGATACGAATTGTTCATCATGTTGATCACAATTCTTTCAATCTTGAATCTAATACTTATTTTATTCACGCGAAATTCTGAAATGGAGCAGGTAATATTTTTCATCAATATTGCGATCAGTTTGATATTGATGTTTGATTTTTTTTATCGCCTGCTGAGTTCCCCCAGTAAGCATGCATATTTCATCAAAGATTTTGGCTGGTTGGACCTTTTGGGCAGCATCCCGGTTATTGGGTTTCAAGTGCTGCGTCTGTTTCGGATAATTCGCGTCATCCGAATATTGAGAGAAATGGGAACCCGTGAAGTATCAAAAGAATTCCGCCAACAGAGGGCGAGCAGTACCATGGCTACGGTCGCCTTCCTGGTTATCATTGTGCTTCAGTTCGGCAGCTTTTTTATTGTCGGTGCAGAGGAAAATTCCCCAAATGCGAACATTACCTCTCCATTGGATGCCATTTGGTGGGCTTTTGTGACGATCACAACAGTTGGCTTCGGTGATCAATACCCGGTAACAGATCTCGGGCGGATTATTGGTACGCTGGTGATAGCCACCGGAGTGATATTATTTTCAGTTTTCACAGGTTTTATCGCCTCTAAATTTTATTCGAGGCACGATTTCGATTATGAAAACAGTGAGTCCAGAGCTGAAACTGAGTTAGCATACATCCGAGAACTCTTAGAATCACAGGCCTTATCCCTTCACAACCTCGAGGCACAAATTAACCAGCTGCAAGCTCAGATAAATAGAAAGGATGGTGAATAAAATCATCTTCAAGGGATTTGGTTGAAAGAAAAACAATGATATTAGATCTATAAAGTATCATTCGGTACGCATTGATATTTCATATCGTATAATTTGTCCACTATTGTTCAATGAATTTTGAGGGTAAGTTTTGGAGAACGAAATGAGTACCCCAAATGGAGATCGAGAATACACACGAAGGGAGTTTTTACAGCTCCTCTCAGCTCTTGGAGGAGCAGCAGCATTGTCCACCTTCTTGCAGGCATGTTCACAAGCAAATATCGATCCGACCGCGTTATTTACTCCTGAGGCAACTCAACGACTGTCGCAACCCACCGATCAACCGGAAGCGACTGCCACAACCAAAAAGGAACTTGTCGAATCAGCAGAGCCAGAATCCACCCCAACCGAGTTCCCTGCCGAAGCGATTTCTCAGAGTGCCTCTCAGGTTGCATTCATCAAGACCAACGACCGGGCTCAAGGCGTTCACCTGGCGATGGAAATGTTCGATCTATCCCACATCAATGGAAAGAATGTCTTTTTAAAACCGAATTTCAATAGCCCTGATCCTTCTCCCGGATCAACCCATCCCGACGTCCTGCGTGCAATCGTACAAACGTTGCAATTAATGGGAGCTGGAAATATTACTGTTGGAGATCGCAGCGGTATGGGGAAAACACGCACCACGATGGATAAACTGGGTGTTTTTACGCTCGCTGAGGAACTAGGCTTTGACACGGTTGTATTTGATGAAATGCCTGCAGACGATTGGGTGATGTTACAAACGGATAAAAGCCATTGGAAGCTGGGATTCCCTTTCGCAAGGCCATGTCTGGATGCAGACCTCCTTATCCAGACATGCTGTTTGAAAACCCATCGCTATGGCGGTCACTTCACGATGTCTCTGAAAAATACTGTAGGCATGGTTGCCAAAAACAATCTGGTAGACAATCACGACTTCATGCGGGAGCTGCATTCTTCACCCCATCAAAGACGGATGATCGCCGAGATAAACACAGCCTATTCCCCTGATCTGGTGATATTAGATGGCATTGAGGCATTCATCGATGGCGGACCAGCGAGAGGAAAAAAGGCAACCTCAAATGTGATCCTGGCCGGCAATGACCGTGTGGCGATCGATGCAGTAGGCGTGGCTTTACTCCGCTATCACGGCTGTAGGACGGAGGTAGCGAATGGGAAAATCTTCCAACAGGACCAGATTAAAAGAGCGGTTGAATTGGGTTTGGGAGTCGACAACCCAGAAAAAATCGAATTCCTAACTCCAGATACTGAAAGCGCTGCTTATGCCGAAGAAATCAAACAAGTTCTAAAATCTTGAATATTCGGATTACACTGGCAATTTTGTTTTTAGGACAATTATTACTTTCCAATCATTAAAACCAGGCGACAATTTGGGGGAGAATTTTCAAATGCATCCACTAACTTTTACAAACAAGTTCCTTAAAAAATCGGCAAAATTTTAGGTTAAGTGACATTCACAAAATTTAATGTAATAATATTGGTAGAGGGATAACAACCCAACCGTCGAAGATCGCAGTCACCTGTATTTACCTCGGAGGGGGTATATCATGACGAACTCTACTTCTCAGAATACTCAACAGGTCGCTTTTGAGAATTCAACCTCAGTCGGAGAGCATGCACCCGTCCAATCCAGCACAATTAAAGAATTAGATCGTTCTCTCGAAACATTATCTCGAGGAAAGTATCATTGGATCAATCTAGACCTGAAAGAGAAGGTTCGCTTTCTAGATCAGATTTTGATTGATTTTGACTCAGTTGCGCAAGAATGGGTGACCTTGAGTATGAGAGCCAAAGGAATCCCAAAGAATTCCTTCGGGGAGGGAGAGGAATGGTTCAATATCGCAATCAGCAATCGGTTGATTCGTTTATACAAAGAATCACTGGTTGAAATCCTCGAACATGGAAGACCACAAATACCTGGACCAATCACTTCTCGCAAAAATGGTCAGATTTCAGTACAAGTATTTCCTCAAAAACCAATTGATAAACTTCTACTACGTGGAACCACCTGCCAGATCCTCATGAAGCCTGGTACCACAGCTCAACAGGTGATGGAAAACCAGGCCTTGATTTACCGAAAGGAAGATCCATTTCCGGCAATTTCTCTCGTCCTTGGAGCTGGAAATACCTCTTTTTTACTCCCTGGAGATATCCTCGCAAAATTATTTGGTGATGGGCACGCAGTTATATTCAAGCCTAATCCGATTAATGAATATTTGGGGCCACTGGTCGAACACGCCTTTCGCTCCGTGATTAAACCAGGATTCATGCAGGTGGCATATGGGGGTGCAGAACAAGGATCATATTTGTGCCATCACCCCTACGTTGATGATCTGCACATGACTGGATCTCACCATACCTTCGAAACGATTGTTTTTGGTCCGGGTAAGGAGGGAGCACAAAGAAAGACGAATAGAAATCCCATATTGAATAAACGATTCACAGCAGAACTGGGCAACATTACACCCGTGATCGTCATCCCGGGGGATTGGACTGAAGAGGATATCAAAACACAGGGCACCAAAATCGCCACCTGGCTGGTGTACAATGCTGGATTCGCCTGTCCTGCACCGAGATTGGTAATCCAGAAGAAGGATTGGCCTCACCGGGAGGCTCTCAACCAGGCGATCGCAGATTCATTCGCCCGGGTTGATACAAGAAGTGCCTTCTATCCTGGAGCTATTGAGATTCACAAACGCTTCATCTCCGCCTATCCATCTGCACAACAATTTGGTGAACAACAATCGGATCGATTACCATGGACTTTCATCCCAGATATTGATTCATCAGATGTCAATGATATCTGCTTCAAGGAAGAGCCATTTTGCAGTATTTTAGCGGAAACTTCAATTGATGCAGGTTCAATCCCAGAATTTATCCAGCAGTCAGTCTCTTTTGTCAATGAACATGTTTGGGGAACCTTACACGCCATTATGATCGTTCATCCAAAATCTCAACATGAAACTCAAATTGCACGTGCAATCGAGAAAGGAATTTCAGATCTTAACTATGGAACAGTATCCATAAACCAATACCCTGCGATCTCTTATTATATAGGATTGACTGGCTGGGGAGGGTCTCCTGGCAAAGATATTTACGATATTCAATCAGGTATTGGATTCGTCAACAATACATTAATGTTGGCTGACATCCAGAAGAACATAATGCGAGCCCCATTCAATCTCTCCCCGGATCCATTTGTAATTTCGACCAAACGGGCCCATGAATTTGGAGCTAAGATGGCACATTTCGAGGCTTTTCCATCACTAAGACAGCTGCCTAGTATCATCTGGACGGTATTGCGAAGCCCACATGAGCATGTATTCAAAAAAGATAACCGAGTTACTTGAAATTAATCGTGGTTCGATAATTCGGTGGTACAAGGACATGTTTATTGACTCTCGATTGCTTATTCCAAAAAAAGCAGCTCTCTAGAAGAAATAATTGAAACTTTTTTCTTACCCAGGGTTTTATATTTTAAGTGAATCTTATTTTGAGGATCTGTGTTTGTTAGCGCATAAATTCATCATGAAAGGAGGTCTTCGAGAAAACATTTAAATTAATAAATCATCTGCAATATTTTCATATTTGAAATAACTTTGAGGAGAGATTGTTATGGATCGAATTATCAGAGCATTGACTTTCAGACGGGAAGTATACGGAGAGGTCGAACACGACGACTCGTTTACATCAACAGCTTGGTTAATCGTGGCTGTGGTCAGCTTATTAAATGCACTTGGCTCAGGTTCAAGTGACAACATCTTGAACTGGTTGCTCAATGCCCTGGGAGGGGCAGTCTTTGCGATAGTAGGATTTGCGATTGCTGCATTCGTCATCGATCTGGTTGGACGTACAGTGTTCCGCGCAGAATCCAGCTTCAATGAAGTTGTGCGCACGGTTGGTCTTGCTTACGTCTGGCAGGTGTTTGGCGTACTTGGCATACTGGGAGTATTTATCCCCTTTTTGCTTTGTATTGTAGGGCCTGTGAGTTTCATCGCCTGGATACTATGGGTCATATCGGCCTTTATAGCAGTGAAAGAGGCCCTTGATCTTGAGTGGTTGCAAACGATCATAACTGTCGTTCTCGGATGGATCGCATTTTTCATCGTGGTCATGATCGGTGCATTTATTCTAGGTGCACTTGGAATTGCCGGTGCCGCCCTTTTCGGAGCTTTCTAAGATCAACTCATCAAGATATATCTCAAAGTGGAATGGATAGTATGTCTCCATTCCACTTTTTTCTATTATTCAATGGAACTATCCAAAGATTTTTGCCTTAGTTCAATGGGCTAGTTTCAATTTGCAAGATCGATTCCCTAAGTCAAATTCCTAAATCACGGGAGATTCCCAATTAGCGGCGTATATGGGGATACGTTCTATAAGACCCCCAAATGTACCGTAACATTTAATTTTGTGGACTCAAAAATAATTGTAAAATAATAAGGATAAAATTGGTCTCCTTCTAGTATTGATTAATTGGAGATATTAGAGTAAATTAAGTATGAAGTTGTTTCTCGACATCAGGGGAATTTCTTAGACCAGATGTCATCTTATACTAAATTTTGCGAAGGAGATTACCATGGCATATAGTTTCCAGAATTCAAAGGGTGTTACTTATTATCTGCATGGCAAAGCACGCACCACAAAGAGCGGCAAGACTTCTTGGCTGTATTACTTTGCCAAAGAAGAGAAAGCCGAAGGTGGGCTGGATGCAGTTCCAGCTGGATATACTGTCGTCGAGAACAAGAACGGTCTGCCACTGCTCAAGAAATCAGGCTGAAATTCGGGATTAATAAACCGAGAATAGAAGGAACTGCTGGGATGTAAATCTTCCCAGCAGTTTTTGGTTAACTCGATTTTAAAAATCAACGGGATCTTCTGAAATTTAATTATATCCTCATCTGGTATGTTAGAATTAGTGTACAGGACAAAATTGAGGAAATTTACCAGGATAATATTATTAGAATATGGCAATTCGCGCAGGAAATCCTGCACATTTACTAGCCTCAATCGATCTTTTTGAACAACTCTCTATTCAGGAATTGGATGAGATTGCTTCAGCAGCCTCCCTACAAGACTACAATAAGAATTCCTATTTGTTTCATCAGGGCGATCCAGCCCATCGATTTTGTATATTGGTTGAGGGGAAGATCAAACTCACACAACTTACTGAGGATGGACAACAAATTATTTTACGCTATGTGAGTCCCGGTGAAGCCTTTGCGATTATCTCGGTATTGAGTAAGATCCCCTATCCGGTCACAGCTACTGCGGTCAATCAGGTATCCCTGCTCAGTTGGGATGATCAAGTGATGCTCGATCTCATGCAGAATTATCCCCAGCTGGCGATAAATGCGCTTTCAATTCTCGCCAAGCGTATCCAGGAATTTCAGGATCGATTTCGAGAAATTTCGACTGAACGCGTAGAGAGAAGAATTGCCCGCGCTCTCCTTCGTCTGGCCAGTCAAACCGGGCGGAAACTCGAGCAAGGAATTTTGATTGATATCGCTCTCACCAGGCAGGACCTGGCAGAGATGACAGGCACAACGTTGTATACCGTAAGCCGGACGCTGAGCCAATGGGAAAGGGATGGCCTGGTCAGTAGCCAGCGTGAACAGGTCACTATCCTATCTCCCCACCAGCTGGTCCTCCTGGCTGAGGAGATGTCTAAATAATCCTTTCCCTCGATTTTATCCATAATTCGGTTCATTCACCTCTAACTATTTTCCCTATCCCCAACGATAAATATAAATCAATCGAGATCTTTTAGACGCCATTCTCTTTGCGCTAGCACAAAGAATAAATGCGGTAAAGATTGTATGATTTGGGTGAATTCAGCTATCCAACCAAAGGTGTGTTTATTTTGTCAAACAGCCAAGACTCAAATCTCCTCCAGATGTCAATAACAGATATTTTAGATCGTTGGCCTGAAGTCATTCCAGTCTTCTTAAATCACAAAATGGCTTGTGTCGGCTGTTCTCTGGCTGATTTCATGACACTGGAAGATGCACTGGATATCTATCTTTTAGATAAGGAGCAGTTTATTGAGGAATTCCAAAATTCAATCCAATCCCATAGCTCGGAGGCAGACAAACCATAATATGCCTCAAAATACCAGTACTCCATTCCAATACACCTAAGGAGGAAAAAATGAATCTGAGAGTTTTGAAGAAATATATTCTTCCCTTCACGCTGATGGCCATCATCGGTTTCTTGATAATCGCAGCTTGTGGTGGTGCAGGTGGAACGACCGAAGCACCAGAAAGTGCAGCTGTACCAGGAGATATCAACGAAATCGCCTCAGCACGCGGGCTTACGCCGGCTGATGTTGAAGCCGCTGTAAAAACCTACACTCCCACCGGGATGATTGACGAATATGTCATGTTCTCATCAGGTGGGCACTCCGGGCAGCTACTCGTGATCGGTATGCCTTCCATGCGACTTTTGAAAGTTGTCGGGGTTTTCACTCCCGAACCCTGGCAGGGTTGGGGCTATGGAGCCGAGACCACCATGGAAGTGTTAGAGCAAGGCAACATCGATGGAGAAGAAGTTCTCTGGGGTGACACACATCACCCGGCATTGAGTGAGACAGATGGTGAATACGATGGTGAGTGGGTATTCATCAATGATAAAGCCAATGCTCGCATTGCAGTAATTGATTTAAGAGATTTTGAAACAAAACAAATCATAAAGAATCCCATAGCCGTTAATGATCATGGCGGTACGATGGTCACTCCGGATACCGAGTGGATCATCGAAGGCGGCCAATACGCAGCACCACTTGGCTGGGAATATGCCTCCCTAGAAGATTACGAATCCGACTATCGCGGCATGGTTACCTTCTGGAAATTCGATCGAGAAAGCGGCCGGATCCAGTACGACCTGTCATTTGCCATGGAGCTGCCCCCATACTGGCAGGACCTGTGCGATGCAGGTAAATTGGTCAGTGAAGGGTGGGTGTTCTGCAATTCGTTCAACACAGAAATGGCAACTGGTGGTGTTGAGAGCGGTAATCCTCCCTTTGAGGCAGGTGCTTCACAAAGGGATATGGACTACATGCATATCATCAACCTGGATAAAGCGATCGAAGTTGCCAATGCTGGTCAAACAGAGATGGTTGCAGATTTTCCGGTCATCACCATGCAAACTGCCATCGATGAGGGATTACTGTACTTTGCTCCCGAACCGAAGAGCCCTCATGGAGTTGATATATCCCCAGGTGGCGAATACATGGTTGTTTCAGGCAAGCTTGATCCCCACGTAACCACTTACAGCTTTGAAAAAATCCAATCCGCTATCGAAGCTGGTGGCTTTGAGACTGATGAATATGGCATCCCCATCCTGGCCTTTGATGATGTGGTCGAGTCACAGGTCGAAGTCGGTTTAGGACCTCTGCACACTCAGTTTGGTCCAGATGGTTATGCATATACCAGTCTCTTCCTGGAACCTGCTGTCGCTCGTTGGACCCTGGGTGGACCTTACGAAGATCTGAATGAAGATCCCCCCTGGTCGCTTGTGACCAAGACCTTTGTGCATTACAACGTAGGTCATATCGCCGCGGCGGAAGGTGACACAGTCAGTCCTGACGGTAAATATCTAGTCTCGCTGAATAAATGGGCTCTCGATCGGTTCAAAAATGTCGGACCCCTGCTACCACAGAACTTCCAATTGATCGATATTGGACAACCTGGAACGACGATGCCTTTGCTGTACGATATGCCGATCGGTATTGGCGAGCCCCACTATGCCCAGATCATTAAATCCGACAAATTGGAACCTTGGGAAGTTTATCCGGAGATAGGATGGGATCCAGGGACGCAGAGCCCCGATCCAAACGGCATCATGACTGGAGAAGAACGCATCGAACGAGACGGGAACAACGTCGAAATATGGATGACCGCAGTTCGCAGTCGCTTCACTCCTGAGCATGTTGAGATCAAACAAGGCGACCATGTGATCTGGCACAACACCAACGTTGAACGAGCCTATGATGCAACCCATGGTTTCTCTATACCCGGTTACAACATCAATGTAAGCATCGAACCAGGAGAGACAGCAACATTTGAGTTTGATGCCACCCAAGACGGTGTCTTCTCATACTACTGCTCCGAATTCTGCTCTGCATTGCATTTAGAAATGGTTGGCTACATGCTGGTTGAGCCTTAAATCTTGTATTTACCTTGAGTGCAGGGGGCATTTACTGCCCCCTGCACTTATCGGATCAGGTCTTATGTCAACTTCAATCGACAAAATAATTGGCCCCCGTACACCCGAAGAAATTAAAGCGGAAGACCGCCTGCGCTATAGGCTGCCCACCATTTTCTTCTTGATCGCGGTGGTTCTACTAATCGCTTCAGTGTTTTTGCCCTATTGGCAAATGACACTTGAAGCGCCGCAGTACCCTAAAGGTCTCCAAGTCCAAGCGTACATCTATAAGCTCACGGGAGATGTGCGTGAAATCGATGGACTAAATCACTACATCGGTATGCGCCCATTGGGTGAAGCCGCCCAGCTAGAGCGGTCTTTGAGTATCGTTGCGGTTAGCGTTCTATCATTATTAATTATTGCTGCTATATTTGTCCACACTAAATACACGGTCCTGTTAGCTTTACCAGCCATTCTCTACCCATTTATATTTCTGGGGGATATGTATTTCTGGTTGCGCAATTTCGGTCTTAACCTCGATCCAACGGCACCATTGAGCGCAGCGATTAAACCATTCGTTCCACCGTTGCTTGGGGTTGGCAAGCTGGCCCAATTCGTGACCATCACCGAAGTTAAAAGTGGTTTTTACCTGGCACTATTGGCTTCAGTATCCATAGTTATCGGGCTTTATTTCCATCGCCGGGCTTACAAACCCTTGGTCGATTCTCAAATCGAATCTGAAAACAAAGCAGAAAACGAATCGGATAAGGAAGAATAAAACAGCTGATGAAATTTCGATTTTTCCTTTTCCAGTCTGTTTTCATCTTTGGGTTGGTTTTTACTCTCCCAATGAACTTTGTCTCAGCTGCGGAAGATACAGCCCTTACCGTCTCCCCCAGTGGGCCATACACTTCTATATCAGCAGCAATAGAAGCTGCATCCCCCGGCGACCGGATCGAAGTTTATAGCGGCATCTATGAGGGTCCACTACTGGTTGAGAAATCGGTCTCTTTAGTAGGCATAGATTGGCCAGTGGTTGACGGAAATTTTAACGGGACAGTAGTAAAGCTGAGCTCTCCTGACACAGAATTTAGTGGATTCGTCATCCGCAATAGTGGTGCATCTTTGGACGAAGAAAATTCAGGTATCGCGGGAGAAGCCCCGAATCTCTTAATTGAAAACAATCGCCTCGAAGGGACTTTATTTGGCATCTACCTTCGTGAAGCTGAGGGCAGCATCATTCGAGGAAATTACATCCAGGGCAAAGACCTCGATCTTGCCCGGCGAGGAGATCCGATCCGGGTCTGGTACAGCAACAATGTGCTCATCGCGGAAAACGTAGTCGAAAAAGGCCGGGATGTAGTGCTCTGGTACTCAGAGCACCTGACCGTGCGTGACAACACCATCTCTAACGGTCGTTATGGGCTGCATTTTATGTACTGTGATGATGCCACTATCACCGATAATCTATTGGCGTATAACTCGGTTGGCACGTTTATGATGTACAGCCGCCGGTTGCAACTCATCCACAACACGATTGCTTACAACCATGGTCCCAGTGGATTTGGGATCGGGTTGAAAGACATGGATGATGCTCTAGTGAAAGATAACCTGTTCCTGGCAAATCGGGTTGGTGCGCATCTTGATAATTCTCCGCGTGAGATTGACAGCAGGGGAATCTATGAAGGGAACGTGTTTGCATATAACGATATCGGGGTCAACTTGATGCCCTCCGTCCGCCACAACCAGTTTTCCAGCAACAGTTTCATCGAAAACCAGGAACAGGTCGACATCGGTGGTGGCGGAATGACCCGTGATAACCAATGGACGGTTGCCGAAATTGGGAATTTCTGGAGCGATTACGCTGGTTATGACCAGGCTGGTGATGGATTTGGTGATGAGGAGTACAGCGCAGATCGCCTGTTTGAAAACCTTATCTCCCGCTACCCAATTCTGCGCTTATTCATTTTCAGCCCCTCATCTCAAGCGGTTGATTTCGCTGCCAAGGCGGTTCCATTCGTCCGCCCTCAGCCGAAATTAACAGATTCAATGCCGTTGATGGCACCCATATTCCCGGAGAAGCTTCCAGCTTTGCAAAAAAAGTCAAATCCATTGTTTCTATGGGTTTCTGTTGGGATGGTTATCCTGGCTGGTATTGCCTTTCTGAGGGGAGGCGGCAGATCCACCAAAGGGATAAAAAATCCCTCTCCAACCCCAGAAAATCCTGAGGTAGATACTATGCCTTTGATCCAAGTTAGCAACCTTACTAAACGTTTCAAAGGGCAAACTGTCGTAGATCAACTCTCATTTGAAATCGAGACCGGTCAGGCAGTTGCCCTATGGGGACCCAATGGGGCAGGAAAAACAACTACATTGCGCTGCCTGATTGGCCTGCTGCCGTTCGATGGGCAGATTACCGTAAATGGGACTGATGTCCATAAACAAGGAAAAAAGGTCAGGAAACAGGTGGGATTCGTTCCCCAGGAACTTGCTTTTCATGATGATCTATCTGTACAGGAGACGGTGCAGTTCTACGCAAGGCTAAAAGGTATCCCTACCCCACAAGATGACCAAAACGAATCCATCCTCGCCCGAGTGGGCCTGATCGGTCATGAGGAAAAGTTGGTGCGTGAACTTTCTGGTGGATTAAAACAGCGACTGGCATTAGCGATAGCATTGTTAGCCGATCCGATCATCCTCGTCTTAGACGAACCTACTTCCAACCTGGATGTTCATGCCAGAGATGATTTTCTTGAACTGTTGCTTGAACTCAAGACAAACGGAATGACTTTCATCTTCTCATCCCACCGGTTGGAAGAGATCGCGACTCTTGCGGACCGGGTTCTGTTGCTAGAAGACGGAAAGATCCTTGCAGATTGTCCACCTGACGAACTCGGCGAACAGACAGGCTGGAATGTCAGTTTACGGGTCCTTCTGCAGAGCAAAGACCTTCAGCCAGCTCTCGAAACCCTCAACCAGAACGGTTTTGTCGCTTCTCCAAATGGAAAAGGAATTCGAGTAAAAGTGACTCCTGGCCATAAAGGTCGTCCGTTAAGAGTTCTATCTGAGGTTGGTATTCAGGTTGAAGATTTTGAGATTGAACAGCTCAATGGCTCATAGGTGAGTACTATGCTAGATTTTAACAATGTCATCACCATTACACTGAAGGAATTGCAGGACGCCCGGCGGAACCGCTGGTATTTAATTTATGTCCTGGTTTTCACCGGCCTCTCTCTGGCACTTGCCTGGCTGGGTATGACCGGATTGGGGGATTACGGTCTGGCTGGATTTGGCCGAACTGCCGCCAGCATCATCAACATCGTATTGCTGGTTGTCCCATTGATGGGATTAACTTTAGGTGCAATTAGTTTGGCAGGAGAGCGAGAAAAGAGCACCTTGCTTTACCTCCTTGCCCAACCTGTCACTCAGCTGGAGGTTCTGCTGGGCAAGTACATTGGGTTGGCGATCGCGCTTTTCTCTGCTTTGGTCCTGGGCTTTGGTATCAGTGGAATATTTATCACTATTCAGGGTGGTAGTGCTGAAATCGACATTTATTTGTTGATGGTCCTCTTGGCTTTCATGCTGGCTATGGTAAGCCTGAGTCTCGGATTTTTGATCTCATCAATGGTCCGCAAGGGATCCACTGCAGTCAGCATTGCTCTCTTTATTTGGTTGTTGTTGTTAGTGTTCGGGGATTTGGGCTTAATGGGAACCTCAATCGTCCTAAATTTGGGCGTTGACCAGTTGTTCACACTAACCATGCTTAACCCGATGCAAATCTTCAAGATCGCAGCCATACTGAATATTCGCGGCAGCTTAGAAGTGCTTGGACCGGCAGGTATTTATGCCTTGCGAACTTACGGTACCGCACTCCTTCCAGGCTTGATTGCAGTACTAGCAGTTTGGACGATAGCTCCTATGAGTCTGGCTTATTATTCATTCCGTCGATCGGGAGCATTGTAATGTCTGGTAAGCAAAGTATGAAAACTTACTTGGGGCACTATGGTATATGCATTGTATTGGTTTTACTTATCTTATTGGTTGCCTGTCAAGCCCAATTCGACAGCTCTCAGCCACCAGAAATTTTCTATGGTGAGGATCTATGTGTAGAATGCGGCATGATCATCAGCGATCCTCGCTTTGCAGCTGCATATTACACAACGGATGGAAAAGCCAAAATATTTGATGATATCGGCGGGATGGCGGTCCACCATACCGAGCATCAAGAACAAATCGCCCAATTCTGGGTTCATGACTTCGATAGTGAGGAGTGGGTAAAGGCGGACCAGGCTTATTTTGTAATTAGCGACAAGGTTCATTCGCCGATGGATTATGGAATTGTCGCTTTTGCAAAAGAAACCCGAGCACAAGAATTCGGCTCCCAAAACAATGCCATGGTGATGTCTTTCAACGGCATATTGGAATCTATCGAAGCTGGCACCTCCTCTCATGAGCATTCTGATTCATGAACTGGGGGTAAAATTAGGTCCACCAAAATTAATCAAATTCTGAGGAGACACGATGAAAAACAAACTTATACCAATTTTGGCTATCTTTATCCTGACTGCGATAATTCTGACAGCTTGTGGAGGTTCATCCGAGCCAACATACTCTGCAGAAGATGTCACAGCTGGAGGAGAGATTTTTGCCTCCACCTGTTCAGCCTGCCATGGTCCCGATGCTAAAGGTTTGCCCAACCTGGGGAAAGACCTCATCACGAGTGAATACATTCGGGATAATGATGACGAAACCCTTTTGCTGCTTCTTGTTGGAGGACGTCCATCTGGTCATGAACTCAATACAACTGGTGTGGATATGCCTCCTCGCGGTGGAAACCCATCTCTTTCTGACGATGAATTGAGAACGGTTGTCGCCTACATGCGATCAATCAACCAATAGATCGGAAATCAGGAGGCAATAAATCAATTGGCTTTGGGTCACTTTTAGAATCCCCTACCAATAAATACAAAAATAGACTGTCTGCTCGGTTCAGCAGGCAGTTTATTATTAATAAGGTTCGTCCTATACGCGTTAAGGGGTTTTAGACCGGGTCTAATTGAGAATCCCTTTGCAGTCTTGAAGTTATCTTGATCCTGTTCGGATTATGCATTCTTCTATAAATTAGATTTCACAAATATATCTTATAATGTAACAGAATCTTGGGATTCATTTCGTTGTGTTCGACATTCAAGGGAGGAATTATTTTATGAACAGAATATCGATACTCATTTTCATATTTGCACTGGCTTTTGCATTCTTCATCATCACCCCCGGCCTGCTCAACAAACCATTTACCCCTCTACCTGAATTGAAGATCGCCGATGTGTTTGACCTTTTTACCCCGCTAATTCTGATCCCCCTCTACTATCTGCTTTTATATTTTGGATCAAGTCAGATCCCCAACCTACAGTCCACGATAATTTTTCTGGTTTTCTCCGTGTTGTGGGTAGAGGGTCAAGCGATGCACCTGGCTGCTAATTCCATAGGCCATTGGCTGGTGAACTTCATCAATGAATATGTTTACCATGTCGCACATTTCTATGATGAAATCTTGAGCCATATCATCTGGCACCTGGGTGTCGCTGCCTTATCTGCCCAATTAATTTATCGCAGCTGGAGGTATCCATATGCGGATCTTTCATCACGATTAAGACTCGAATCAATCGCAGGCCTCGTCTATGGTCTAACAATCTTCATCATGGGAATCGAGGGCGGCACGGTGTTATTTCTGTTCCCTTTCTCAATTCTGGCAGCAATTCTCTCTCTTATCTTAGGAAGGAAAATGTTGCGGGAAGTCCCGGTTTTGACTTTTTTTCTTGTTGGCTATACGCTAGCAGCAGTTCTTTATGCAGGTTGGGGAATTTATTGGGGTTCCTTCCCACAATTCTCTCATCTGGGTTGGATTTAAAATATCAATTATCGAATTTTGTAACCCCAAACACGCAGCTTAACCCACTAAATCGGCAACAATAGCTTCAAATTCTAATTTCTCTCCCCTTCCCTCGGCGGCCTGAAAAATTTCACTGTCCATCTCAGGCTCAAGTTCTGCGAGAATTTCCTCGACACTATCCCGGATGCGCCCCTCGAGCAAACGGCTTTGAGAACTTACCGGATGCTGCCGAACGAATGCGAGCAGCCCGACTGCTCCTTCCAGGTCACCTTGAGCAACACGCAACCGACTAAACTCATAAATCAGGTTGATAAAGTCGCGCACGAATCCCATTTCTACAGTCCCCGCAAGGCATTGGCGGAGATTTTTCTCAGCTTCGGCAAGATTATTCAGAGATATGTCCACTTTACCAAGGTATTTACTTGATGTTTGGAATGAATAAAGAAAACCAATCGACTGAGAAATTCTTTTACAGCGCTGGTAATACCCCCGCGCTTGTTGATATTCTTTTAAAGCCAGGTCCACATGTCCCAGGACAATTAATGGCAAAGTTGAACCAATTTTGTCCCCGATTTCTTCACAGAGAATTAATTCAGATTGTGCTACCCTTCGAGCCTCTTGAAAATCCTCTGCGATCAGGGCAGCCATCCCCATGGCAAACATAGTAAATGCTAACAGCCAACTATCACCAATTCCAACTGCAAGTTCGTACATATCTTGCGAAACTTCTATTTGCTCAGCGGTTCGGTTTTGAAAATAGCAATTTATCAACAAACCATCGATAGCGAAAACAAGCGCTTCGGTATCGTTCAATCCTTTCAGAATATCCACAGCACTCCTGGTTAGCTGATAACCCTGTTCGGATAAATCCAACCAGGTCATGAAGTATCCCTGGAATGCCATACACAAAG
Organism: Anaerolineales bacterium; assembly: GCA_041558875.1. GTDB lineage: Bacteria > Chloroflexota > Anaerolineae > Anaerolineales > UBA4823 > PFL25. The sequence continues at coordinate 10,383 of JBFFEL010000006.1, read as the reverse complement.
CTCGAAAAATCACATCTTGCTTTGTTTCCATGTCCTTTTGGACCTGAGAACCTTGAGCGAATAGCTGCATCCCAGCCAGGTTCCATCCGCGAATCCAGTGAATATACCATAATCCATAAACGAACTTCAACAATTGTTTGGAATTCTGGTCTTGTATATAAAAGCTCCAAGCGGCACGGACGTTTTCAATATCAGTTTCGATCTCAGACAGGGCAACCAGCTGGCGATCATCTTTGAGCTGCAACCATCGTTCTTTCATAAATTCTGCATAATACGCTGCGTGTGCTTCAAGAGTTAATTGATTGGCTTCCTGATTCACCTCTAATTGATCTTGGGCATACTGGCGCAGTAATTCATGGATCTCCAATCGTCCAGAATTTGGATCACGGCTTAGCAAGGATTTGCTTACCAAACCCATTAGATCTTGCAATGAAGCCATGGAAACTTGCTGGGCTGCCTGTCGCGTAAATCCTCCCCGAAATACTGAAAGGCGGATAAATATCTCCTTATCAAATTGGCTTAGAAGGAACCAGGAGTGATCAAAAACATTGCGCATGCTACGATGTCGTTTTGGTGAATCGAAAGCTTCAGTGACTAATATGTCAGGCCCTTTTTCTAATTCCTTGAGAATTTCAGCCACAGGTATGATTTGCATCCAGGCAGCCGCGAGCTCTATCGCCAGAGGCATTCCCTGAACAATGCTGCTGATCTTCACTATAGAGTTTATTTCATCAGTAGAAGGTATAAAACCTGGACATGCCTTATTAGCACTTTGCACGAACAAAGTTACTGCATCAAATTCAGCCAAATCATCAGGAATAGGCTGCTCAGGCAGGGTCATTCCACTGATAACGAGCGTCGTCTCACTTAGCAAGTTGAGTTTCTCCCGGGAGGTTACAAGGATTTTTACCCCTGGAGAAGATTGAATTATTTCACTGACTATATTTACACCACCCATTAAGTGCTCAAATTTATCCAGCACCAGCAAAAGCTGCTTATTTCTTAAATAGCGGAGCAGCTGAATTTGAGGATCTTCTTGTGTAGCCATTGGAAAACCCAGATTTTCAGCTATCGTTTGGATGATGTTGTCAGCTGATTTGATAGCTGCTAACGGAACGTAATAAACATGATCTTCATACGCATTTCCCAAATCCATCGCAACTCTCAACGCCAAGCGAGATTTTCCTATTCCACCCGGGCCGGTTAGCGTGAGTATCCGGGTTTCTCCAAGCAGCATTTTGATCTCTGCTAATTCAACATTGCGCCCAATAAATGGCGTTGGTTCTGCCGGTAAATTTGGTTTCGGTAACCTATGGAATTTTTGACCATCATCTAATAGTCCCAGAGCTGCAGCTCTTTCAACAGCCTGTCTTCGATTCTTAACATACAGCTTGCTTATGATATTACCAACGTAATCTTTTACAGTCGATTCAGCAAGATGCAGCTGATCTGCAATCTCGCGATTCGTCAATCGGTCTGCGAGCAGAAGCAGCACTTCCTGCTCACGCCAAGTCAGTTCGTCAGCAATCAATTCATCACTGGATAAATGGCCGCTGTTCATAGGAAACCCTCTTGAACGATTGATAAACGGCTCTAACTTTACGTTAATACCATTCTATCGGATTTACCTACTTTTTACCTACCAATAGGGGGATGATTCTTGGTGAACTATCGCCTATAGTGTAAGCATAAGATTGTTAATTGATGTGGTTAATAGCGAAAGGAAGGAATAAGATGAATTCACTAAAGAACTACCAATCTTCTGAATTGGTTGATTACCAAACTGAACGCATTTCTCTGTTTCCAACAGTAGTTGAGGTGCTCCCCGAGAGTGAATTTGATCTCCTGGCGGCAGAACTGTCTCACGATACTCCCTGGGCTGATCGTCAAGCTGCTGCTCGCAAACTTGGTCAATCAAGGGAGCCTGAAGCGATGATCATTTTACAAACAGCCTTGGTTAACGATCCATTTTGGATGGTACGCTGTGTCATTATCCAGGCTTTGGAGAGTTTCGGTGATCCCAGAGTGATCCCCACCCTTCAAGAAGTGGCAGCAAATGATGGATTCGCAGCTGTTCGTACTGCTGCAGAGATGGCTGTTAATAGGCTATCTGGGTAGGTATCTTGGAAGATAAATTACAAAGTTTCCTGCAGGAACAATCGGTGAACAAAATAAAAACACCTCGCGTTGAGATTTCTCCACTGCGGGGTGTTGAACTGCGTTATTAGGCGGTATCTATCCCGATTTCTATAGCTCCCGAATGTAGGCTCTGTGTCGTTTATACCATTTCACCCCAACTGCTTCCATGTCTGCCAAACTTTTGGTATTGGTTTCGTTGACCAAAACAAGGTCAGCATATTCAAACCCGTATGCTTTAATTGTCTTCGCCAACTCAGTATACAGAAGTACATTTGCTCCTAAACCCTGGTATTCAGGGAGCAATCCTGCTCCGTTAACATTTGCCCACTTTGTCCGCCTGCGTTCCATCATCAACCAATACCACCCGAAAGGCCAAATTCTTCCCCGGCAGCGCTGTAAAGCAGCTGAGAGGTCATAGTAGGAAATAATGAATCCGATCAATTTCTCACCTTTCATCACCCCTTTGACTAGACCTGGATCAAGGATTTGAATGATCGATTCTGCAATCATCTCTTTTTCAGCTTCTGTTGGGGGATAAAAAGTGTGTGAATCTGCAAAAGCGGTTGCATAGACATCAAAAACCCTGGGTACCCAGAGTCGAATTTCATCGATATCATCGAAATGCTTGATCCACATCCCCCTGCGTTGTCGAATTCTCTCAGCTATACGCAAAACACGTTCTGGCATCTCATAATCACCAGGCAGGTAACCAGATACATGATCGGTATCTTTGCGAAATCCTGCTGCTTTAACAAAATCATCATAATAAGGAAAGTTATAGGGAATATTCATCCCCGGTCGGTGCTCAAATCCTTCCACCAGCATCCCGGTCGCTTCATTAGGGATCAATCCCCGTGGACCAGCCATCGTTTCTAAGCCCCTAGCTCGAGCCCATTCAAAAGCCTTCGAAAATATTGCTAGGGCGACGGTCTCATCTTCTATAACCTCCAGGTACCCAAAAAAAGCCGCCTTTGTCTTGCGATATTCGTTAAAATTTCGGTTTTCCATCACAGCAAGCCGCCCTACTGTGCGACCACCTTCTTCGGCCAATAAAAAATCTGCCTCCGAATGAGCGTAGAAAGGGTGCTTCTGCTTGTTCAGTATTTTCTTCGCGGATGAGACCAGTGGTGGAACCCATAGCTTATTATTCGCGTATAGCCTAAATGGTAAATCAACAAATTCATTCACTTCTTTGGCATTTTCGGTGTCGATAAATCGAACCTGCATCGTGGCTCCCAGGGAAGTTTAATCTGATTCACTATTAAAAACAGCAAACTTGATATTGAGTTACTTATAATTTTACGTGATTATACGAATTCGGGAAGGAAAGTTTGAAAAATTCCCAGAAAACAGAACTATGCTCTCAATCCGATGAATTTTCGATTAAAGATCTTCCTTTTGTGCTGAGATGGATTGAAAAGCTATATTGAACTTTTACTTATCAATAATCTACGGAGCAACCGGAGGTTCTCCTGTCACCCCAGGTGTATACTTTGCGGTTGGGGTGACAGCTAAGGTGGATGATCGGGTCGGCCGTGGAGTTGGTGAACTATCGGGTAATGGCGTAGGAGGGGGTTTGGGGGTATTGGTGGGAGGCGGTAACGGAGTGTTGGTGGGAGGCGGTAATTGGGTATTTGTTGGCAGTTGGGTAGGCATTGCAGTCGGGGCTGGTTGGGTTGGGAAAGGGGTATTTGTAACAATTTTTTCTTGTGTTGCCGTTGGAATTGGAGTATTTGTTGGTTTTGGTGAAAAACTCGTCGAGGTTGCAGTTTCCGTTGCAGATGATATTGGCAAGTTTGTCGGAGTTGAGGTCTGCTGCGGAGAGGAAGTTTGTGTTGAACGCGGCTCTTCAGTTGCGGTTGGATCTTCCGGGATCTCACTGGTCTCGGTTCCATTAGGAGGGATATTACCGGAGAAGACAATAGTAGGGGTTGGCGTGAGTGTTGCGGGGACGATTACCGCAATTTCAGGTACCCCTCCAGTTTCAGGTGGTTTATCAATACCCAATAAATCCCTGATAATGTCCAGCCCAATTGCGGGAACCGAACGAACGATTTCATCGACACTGTAATCTGCTTCTGAAATAGAATGGAGAGTAACTGGCAAGGTCCCGCTATCACCGGCAGAATCGATCCATTTTCCAACCATTCCAGAACCTAAACTTAAAATACCCAAGATCAAAATTGCTGCCAAAATAATCTCTCCCCCACCCCAATGGAAGGGTAATCCCCGTACAAATTTTCCTTGGCGTGACGACAACCATTGGCTGATTGATTTTTTCACGATATTTTATCTTGAGGTATTGTTCTCCAGATCTGTTTTGTTCTTTAACAGATCGAAAAACGCATCGACAACCCGTGGATCAAAATGGATTCCCTTTGATTCGATCAAGTAATCACAAACTTCTTTTTCTGGAAATGCCTTTCGGTAGGGTCGATCTGAGCTCATCGCATCCCACACATCGATGACGGCAAATATCCGGGCGGGTAATGGAATTTCTTCGCCTTTCAGACCAAGCGGATATCCGCTGCCATCCCACCATTCATGGTGACTATGTGGTATTGGGATCGCTGGACGTAAATATTCGATTGGCCAAAGCAGTTCATACGCGAATTCGGGATGTTTGCGCATGATTACCCATTCCTCAGGTGTAAGCTCGCCTGGTTTAAGCAAGATCCGATCTGGGATTCCCATTTTTCCAATATCATGAAGCAGGGCTCCACGCCTAATGTTTACCAAGTCATCTTCCTTGATTCCCATTAGGATTGCCAGATCCATGGTCATTTCTGCCACCCGACGGGTATGCCCCTCAGTTTCTTGATCGCGTAATTCTAACGCCATCGACCATCCTTCCAACGTGTGGTCATACGCATTTAATAGATCGAGTTTTGACTGGTTCAAACTGGCAACCATCGAATTAAACGAACGGGTAAGTACCGTCACCTCGTCATGACCTTTTGGCTCTACCTGGACTTTTAAATCCCCCTCTGCAACTTGTTTTGAGGCTTCTGCCAGGTTTCTCAAAGGCCTGGTGATGATACTAGCGATATAAACTCCTAGCATTATCACCAACAGCAACATCAATGTTGCCAAACCAGTTATCTGCAATCGAGTCGCATTACTGGCTCTCACCAGGAATGTGCGTGGCAAGGAAACGCCGATTAATCCAAGATCCTCATCCCCGCGCCCTTCCCAAGGTCCTAAAATCTCTTCGTATTCAATGTTGCTGACATTTAACCCACGCCTGGTACCGATATTACGTGTATAACTTCCTTGATCCTGGTTGGTCAAGACGGACTCTGCTGTGGCGACCTCTAACCTAGATGGGTCGAAAAAAGTACTGTCAAATGGGATTCCATTGGCATCATAGACGGTTACCTGTGCCAAGGTTTCATCATGAACCTGTCGTAATAAGGTATCCAGGGTTTTGCCAACTAATACAGCTCCAGAAAATTCTCCCTGCCGGTTGTAAATTGGTCCTGCTACATAGAATAAATTATGTCCGTCGAAATGGACTAAACCTGAATATTTATCCCCCAATTCATCTACGCGCTTCTCGAGGACTGCTTGAACAAATGGTACTCTTGAATAATCAAAATCTGAACTGGTTGAAATATCATAGTCTGCGATAGCCCCACCTCTTAGGTGTGCCAAACCTAAGACGAGCTTCCCGTCTTTATCGAGGAAGGAGACCATTTCCTCACCCTGGTTGACAGTGATACCAAATGATAATTCTTTCAACTGGTCAACAGCATTTGCTTCTACCGCCTCGGGAATGCCTTCAGCGTAGGAAAACAGACGCAAAGAGCGCAGCAGGTTGTCTTCCTGGCGAACCATGCCTTCCGCAGCTAGTTTACCGCTCTCGATCAGCTGGTTTGTAAACCTCTCATCAATCGTATCAAATACAATTTGGGTAATCACATAAGCTGCACCGATTGCTAATCCGGCCGCTAAAATCAAAAACGGAACAGTGATCTTGGCGCGCAAGGGAAACCTTACCCTTGGTATGCGTTCTCTCTGGAGACTCTCCTCGGCAGGTAAATCTACCGCATCAGAAATTAATGAATCGTTGATCATTTCATTCACTCACGATATTCAATATCCACAAAAGAGACAAAATTGACCAGTAAAGCACATTTTGGCATCATAATTGTAGCAAGATGGTGGTACTCTGATACTAACAGGATTGAAAGGTCATTCATTAAACAACCTATCAGTGATGCGCAAATTGTTATCTATAAGAGATAAGTCCTGGGAATAGACTCGGATCTGGTTGCGACCAGCATATTTGGCAGCATACATCGCCAAGTCTGCACAATGAATAATCTCATATGCCGTTGGTTTCTCCTTGTTGATCCCTGCCAGGCCAAAGCTCATGGTTATATTTAGCTTGCTATCAGTCTCCGGAGCTGCAAGAGTGGTTTTTTCGATTGCAACTCTAACCGTTTCGATTCTCGGCAATGCATTCTCGGGCTCAATCTCCGGGAGCAAGATAGCAAATTCTTCACCTCCAAAGCGTGCGACTATATCATAATCACGAAAATAATTCTGCAGAATCTCAGCCACGCCTTTCAATACTGCATCTCCTGCTAGATGGCCATATGTGTTATTGATCACTCTCAGGTAGTCCAGGTCTGCAAGAACGACGGTTAATGGTCGGTCATAACGCATGGAACGGCTCAGTTCCTGCTCTAAAGATTGCATGAAATATCTTCCGTTCCACAAGCCTGTTTTCGGGTCCGATTCAGCGCGATGTTTCAATTCAGGAATGCTTAATGCGCGGGTAATTAAATACAAAGGGGCGATTGCAGGCAAAATCAGCCAGGCATTAAAGGTCATTACAATTGCGGAAACGAAGCCAAACATAGCCAATACAAAATCTGTTGCCAGGTTTTCGATATTAAGAACACCAGTTTCCCGCCATGAAAATTTCCGGGTCAGGACGACCACTTCACCAACCATCAGGTGGTTGAGGGCAACATAGACAATGGCGACAACTCCTGCTCCTACCAGAGCATAAACCGTGCCAACCAGTTCATAATTCGGGTTGATCTCTAAATAAAGCAGACGGGCCAACGAACCAATAAGTATATGCATCCCTGCATTAAATGGTTGTAAATACCAATCACGCAGCTCTTTTTGATCTACGAACTTATCTACGACCCATTCGGCTATATGCGCAATAATCACCAATAAGACAAATCCTGCCGGTTGGAGAATAAGGATTCCGGCAAAATAGAACACCAGGCTGGGATGGTAAACCTGATAATACGGGGTTTCAGATTTTAGTAGTTGGGTAAATGATGCCAGGGTCACCAGCAATAAGAAATTTGTAAAATTAACCTGATCAGGATCGAAAACTATCCATGCGTGAACAGAGACAATGACCCCACCGATCAAGATTGCACCGATAAAGAAACCTGCTGTCTTATTCAAGCCTTGATGCTCCTGAAAAACGCTTTGCTTAATCGCATCTCAAAAACACACCAATTAATCAATGTCATTCCACATTAATCCCCAAGAATTGGAAGCGAACAGCGCCATGTTTGATTCAATGCTGAATCCTTTCCCATGGTAGACGCGTTCAGCCTCACCTAAAGTGGGATTATGATGTCGGAATTGGATTTCCAAGCGTTTACAGATTTTCCGGGGGAGGCTTATGAAAAGCATCCCACCCAACTATATAGAATTAAACGTCTGGTCCAACTTTGTGTTACATCATTCAACTCGCAGGTAACTCCTCAATCCCGATAGAGGGTTTTCGAACTCAGATTCAACCATTTTAAAAGATTGACTGCTAGCAACCTCTCTCCTATACTTTTATTAAAAATACCCGCTACTTATGAACGATTGAAACTAGGATTGGATTGCTATATCTGCCATCATGGAAGAACCAGCGTCTCTCTTCGATCGCTACCTCACAAGACAACGACCCCTATGGGTCACGTTAATTGTCAGTATTTCTCTCCTCATCTTACCATTCCTGGCAGCATTGCTTGATGGCAGCTTGGTAGAAATAAGAAACTCTGAAGATTGGCGGGTTTACTTAGTATCCCCAGCGATTATCGTGTATATCTGGATCATCTCCCCTTTAATGGCGCGTACAGGGGACAAGGTTATTGAGGCTATTAGACCCATTGTGGAATTGGATAATGCTGAATATGATCAGATCGTTGCTGAAGCCTCAAGGGTCGGACAAAAACATGAATGGCTGGCTTTCGGGATTGGTTTCACTCTTGGATTATTAGCAATTTTTGCAACAGGGATCGAACAAAATATATCCTGGTTGATCATATTTTGGATACTGTCTACCTGTGTCATGTATGGGATTTTAGCCTGGACGATCTTCGTATCAGTCGTATCCACTCGCATAAACTCAGTGATCCATCAACTACCGTTAAATATCGATATTTTGAATCCGAAACAATTCGAATCAGTTGGTCGCCAGAGCCTATTATTAGCACTCGTGTTTATTGGTGGTATCACCCTGAGCCTGCTTTTCACTTACCAGGAAGGAAGTCTTTCCTCCCCGGAATTCTGGATTTTCAACATTCTATTCGTAATGTTTGTAGTCTTAATTTTCTTCCTCTCCATGCGTCCTACCCATCGGTTATTAGCGTATGAGAAAGAACGCGAGCTGGCACCTCTGCAATCTCTAATAAACGATAAATGCAGAAGATTGGTTCATCAACTTGATCATGATCTGGATTCAAGGACACTTTCATCGGAAATCAATGCTCTAGTAGCATACGAAGAGAGATTAATTGCTGCCCGCACATGGCCATATAATGTCTCTATGCTGCGCACGTTGTTTTTCTCAGTTTTTATCCCCCTTGGTTCGATCCTTGCCCGGCTTGCAGTCGATATCCTATTGCCGTAAGCCAGATTTATGAACCCAATTGGCTTAATCGGAACAATCAATTAATGAATAAGTTCCAGACGACACATCTGGAACTGAATGCTTTCCAAAGATCGAAAAGGTATTAATCAGGGATATCATCCAATACCTGCTGCATCTCATCTTTGTATTTTCTGAATGCCGCTCTTCCCTGGTCCGTTAATTGGATCATTGTTTTCGGTTTTTTTCCTTGAAAACTCTTATTAATGCGCACATATCCTGCGTCTTCCAGCTTAGTCAAGTGGGTTGATAAATTCCCCCAGGATAGATCAGTCACTCGCTTGAGATACACAAAATCAAGGTTATCAACCACATATAGGTAAGTCATCACCATCAAACGGGCCGGGGCATGAATCAAGGGATCGATTTCTGTCAGTGAATCAACCACACTTTTTCGTTCCTCTTGATCAGCCATTATTTGTTTCCCACTGCAGCTGCTCTTCACTTGGGATTGGGTTGTCTCTTAGAAATTTGATTAGTTTTATCAAACCAATTAAAAAGATTGCAGCTGCATAGATCCCAAATACGATTGGGTATCCATGATGGAGAACTTCGAAATTCTGATATAACCATTCCCCAATGAATGGACCTGCAGCCAGCATTAGTCCATATACGTAAAACCGGCTGACATCCAGAAAATATCCCGCCAAGTTGAACAGTGCAAATACCATTGCGCTGAAAAGAAGCATTGTTTTCAATCCTGAACTCATTGGGAGAAGGAATCCAACTATAAAGCTGAGGATGAAAAAAATAATGTTGACTGCCAACATGATCCAACTGAACATGGTAAGTTTTCTCTTGCGGTAAGGACCAAATTGCACATCTCCACTGCGAGGTTTAATAACGTGAACTCGAATCAAGCGCAATACAACAAATAGCAATCCCCAGATTGGTAGAAAGACAGCCGAACTCCAGAAATCGCCCAGATATCTGCTCAGAAATGGTGCTATAGCAAACATCAACACAACACTCGATATAAATATATCTACCAAACCATCATCGAATGAGGTCCGGAATATGATCTGATCGGCTTGTTTGAGAGAAATTTTTTCTTGTGACATGTTGCCCTCCAAAGCTGCAAACAAATACTTTCAAAGTACTTTGAATTTCAAAGTACTTTTTAGATTATAATAGATCTGCACTCACTTGTCAAGTCCATTACTCTGTCATGGATTATTTACAACGCTAGGAGAAAAATTGTGGCAAATCCCTCGAGATTCCAATCGTAGTACCCGCAAAAAAACCGAATGAGCTCGGTTTCTGAATATAATAGTTCTCCAAGAAGGATTTGGAGGTGATTAACATGCGCAAAACTGATTCAGAATATATCAGGATAGCGATTGACC
>JBFFEL010000005.1:0-74038 GCA_041558875.1 Anaerolineales bacterium | reverse complement strand
TCAGGGCAGCTTTCGAGTGAGCGGATTGAGTTGGAAGGATCACGAGTTCAGCACCAAAGCTTTGTCTGCCGGCCAGGTGGGATGGGATTGGTTTTCAATCCAATTAATTGATGGCAGTGAGTTAATGATATTTCAAATCCGCCGAAGTGACGGGACCATCGATCCTTTCTCAAGTGGGACGTGGATCAGCTCAAATGGTGAAGTAATCCCTCTGGAGCGGAAGGATTTTGAAATTCAGGTCGAAGATACGTGGACCAGCCCAAATACCGGTGCTGAATACCCATCCAAGTGGACCTTAAGTATCCCCATGCAGGAACTACGTCTTAGAGCTACACCACTCTTGGCGGACCAGGAGATGAATGTCTCGTATAATTACTGGGAAGGGGCAGTAGAAGTAGATGGAATTATGCAAGGAACTTCTATATCAGGAAGTGGTTATGTTGAGATGACAGGTTATGCTGCTTCAATAGAGGGAGAATTTTAATTTGATGGCAAACAAAGAGATTCTGGTTACTGGCGCAACAGGATACATCGGGGGAAGGTTGGTGCAGTCTTTGCTGGATTCTGGTTATCGGGTGCGCGTCCTGGTCAGGGATGCGGCTCGCCTTCAAGGACGCTCATGGGTTGAGCAGGTAACTATCTTCCAAGGCGATGTCTTTAAACCTGAGACTTTATCCATTGCGATGGATGGAACCTCAGCGAACTATTATTTAATCCACAGCATGAGTGGTAGCGGAGACTTTCACCAGCGAGATTTGATTGCGGCCAATAATTTTGGTCGAGCAGCCAAAGAGTCTGGTGTAGAAAGGATTCTGTACCTGGGAGGGTTGGGTGATCCAGATACAAACCTTTCGGAACACCTAAAATCCAGGCAAGATTCGGGGCGCGCTCTTGCAGAAGCTGGAGTTTCTGTAACGGAATTCCGTGCGGCCATAATTGTAGGATCTGGGAGCATTTCTTTTGAGATGATCCGATATTTGACCGAAAGAATTCCCATTATGATCTGCCCACGTTGGGTATTTACCCGGGTGCAACCTATCGCGATTGAGGATGTCTTGGCGTATCTAACAGGTGCATTGGAAGTACCAGCGAGCAGCGGCAAAGTGATCGAGATCGGAGGGGCAGAAGTGATCACCTATGGCGACATGATGATGGGATATGCAAAAGAGCGCGGGTTGAAACGTGTACTCATTTCTGTACCCGTGTTGACCCCGCGATTATCATCCTATTGGGTACATTGGATGACACCTGTGCCTGCTTCGATTACACGACCATTAATCCTGGGATTACGTAACGAAGTTGTTGTTCGCGACAATGCAGCTAAAATACTTTTTCCGGACATTCAACCTGTGGATTATTCCACTGCAGTAAGGCGTGCTCTTGCTAAATTGGATATGGATGAGGTAGAAACTCGTTGGACAGATGCGCTTGCCTCTAGCGTAGGAGATCAAACTCCTATGATAATGAAAACCCAAGAAGGCATGATCATCGTGCGTCGAATGGAAGTGGTCAACGCCACGCAGGAGAAAGTTTTCAACACTTTTACTCGACTAGGAGGAGAGCAAGGTTGGCTTTATTTTAATTCTGCATGGAAAATGCTCGGGATGATAGATCGCTTGGTAGGTGGAGTCGGCTTTCGGCGGGGTAGGCGCCACCCAGTTGAAGTGCGAGCAGGTGACGCGATTGATTTTTGGCGTGTAGAAGTTGTTGAACCCAAGAAATTAATGCGTTTAAGGGCTGAAATGAAATTACCTGGGAACGCTTGGCTACAATTTGAAGTTAAACCTCATCAAAAAAATACTTCGCAGCTAATTCAAACTACTTTCTTTGCACCGAAAGGATTATTTGGTTTTATGTATTGGTATGGGCTTTATCCCATGCACAGTATGATTTTTTCTGGATTATTGAGGAAAGTAAAGGAGTTGGTAGAGGTAGCTGAGTGATATCAAGAACCTAACTGGAGGTCAATCATGAATGATACGCTAGTTGGAGCGCAAGAATTTCTCAACGAAGTGCGGATTCCAATTCGCCTAGCCTGCAAATCGATGACTGGCTGGCCAGTGGTGGTCTCATTGTGGTATTTGCACCAAGGAGGGCTTTTATACTGTGCCACACAGAAATCAGCTAAACTTATCAATTATCTTCAACGTGATGACCGCTGTGGATTTGAAATTGCCGAAGACCGTCCACCCTATTGTGGAATACGTGGACAGGCCAGGGCCAAGATTGACGATAGCTTGGGGATCGACATTCTCGAAAGGCTTTTGATCCGTTACCTCGGCGGTACCCAAAGCACTTTAGCCAAAAGATTGCTTGCTAATAGCGACAAGGAAGTGGCAATCGTTCTCGATCCCGTGCAAGTTTTCACCTGGGATTTTTCAGATCGGATGGGAGATATTAGCACAGAGTATCCTTCGGGAAAGATTTGCCCGTGATATTGTGTATTCTGTAATGTTTCTCCGAACACGAAGTTAAACTGGCTAGTTGTATTGAAAAAACTCTTTCCCCTCACTTGACTGACCGGGAATGATTAAGAAGTATGTTTCAAGTTGCTTCAATAATACGGAACATCTCCTATTAGATTGGATTCCTTGCAAAAGCGTTGTTACCTTTCGATGTTAAGCTTTTTCGATCTTAAATATGCCAAGATAGCATAAATCAATCACACCCTGGATCGCCCCTAGGCTTGGTTGATTCCCTTTGGCACCGTTATTGTCACCAAATATCGTGTAGTAATACAAAGAGGGTATGTATCGCGGTTCGTAATTTAGGATGGCGCGCTCCAAGGCATCGGCTAAGTTTAGAGCGTCTTCAAGTAATACCAAACCCTCCTTCTCACTCCAATAATCTCCGCCCGAGTTATGAGCATCGCTGAATCCCAAGCCTGCCAAAATCATTCCGGATTGCTCGGGATTGGATGGAATGGTACCCATCGGATTCCACCCATTTTCTTCAGCCAGCTCGAGAATCCCGTACCACGCTGAGGAAGTTAGTCCGAGAGTTACAGCCGGATTGTGGTTATTGCTTAGTTTATATCTCAATTCATTCTTCCAGACCGGAAAATGTCACCATTGTTAATAATCGCATAGTAACCTGATCTGCGAACAAGGAGCGAAATCATTTATCAGATGGGAAAACCTAGACTATGAGCGCTACACGAATATGACGCTGTTGATATCCTGCCAATGAGACGGTTTTTATTTTGTCAAATTGCCTGGTTGGAACAATTATTCTTTGTCCTTCGAATCCAGGTACGCAGCATAAACCAGAGGTCCAACTGCCAGGATCGTTACAAAAAGCCCGAAAATAAGAAGAAATGCTTCATTCATGCTGAACCTCTTCCAGCATACACGAAAGCTCCCAACGCGAGTATGGTGGGCACCCATAGACCGACAAAAATGCCTTCGTCTTTGAAGCCGGTGAACCATAAATAAACTGATAACAAGAAGGATAGACCAGCTGCTATAAGTACTGGCGTTTTACTTCTGAAGAATTTGTCCATCGAGGTCTCCTTTGTGTTTTTTTCTTGATGACTGAAATGAAGAGAATTTCTGTCTTCCTTGGGATGGAATAATGGTGTATTCGGAAAATCAAAACAAGCACAAGTTTCTGGGTTGGAACTGATTCAAAAGTATACCATTTTCACAAAAAGTAAAAGTTGGATTGTTCTAGTTGACCAATCTGGAAGATTCGCGGATAGATTAGGTTCAAGCTTGTTTCTATTAATGATCACCTTCGTAGACTGCTCCATGCCTGTATCTTTTGAATAGTCGATGAGCTAACCAGAAATGACACTGTCCATGATTATGGCCTCAACTAAATTAAAAAATATTAGATTTTTCGTCTACCCAAGTTAACCTTTGCACAAAGTTTACAATCCTTTCGTTGTTTATTGTTTTTTCATTTGTATTGGCTGTTTGCACTGCGCAAGCGACACAGGAATCCATCCAGGCCCCATCTCTCCCCGAACAGACGGAGGAGCCCATGGAAGAAGAGATGGAAGAACAGGCAGAAGCACCTGAGCCTGAAGCTGCTCAGTCGATCATTGACATTGCAATCCAAGATGGTTGCCTCATCACATTGGTCGCCGATTTTGAAGCAGCGGGACTGGTGGAAGTGCTTCAAGGTGAGGGTCCTTTCACAGTCTTCGCACCCCCCTGATGATGGATTCCCTGCTTTGCCTGAAGGCACACTGGAAAGTTTACTCGCCGAAACTGATGCACTTATCCAGGTGCTGCTCTAACACGTGGTTGATGACAAGGTGATGGCTGCCCAGGTAATTGAATTTGACGGACAAGAAGTCGAAACGCTTTCTGGTGATAATGCCCTCGTCATGATCGATGGTAAAGCAGTCAAGATCAACGATGTACAGGTAATTATCCCAGACATTGAGGCTTCCAATGGCGTAAAACACGTTATTGATGCTGTGCTAGTGCCCTAATTGGATAGCTACTCTATACACTCCTCCTTTAGTGTGCAACCGGGTATTTCTCCTTATTGGTAGTAAACTCTCTCCCGGATTGCAAAAGTGGAGCAGCTGCCAGTCCGCTCCACTAATATTTTTAACAAAAGATCAATTCTTCTATACTTATGGAGCAAGCTCAAGCTTCATTTTCGCTTCAACCGGGCCCTCCCCGAAGGTGAGTAGCTCGCTGTAGCCCATGTAATCAACCCCTGATTTTGGTTGAAAGCGGCCCCCTCCTTCCACATACAAAACCGCAACGACATGGTATTCCCCGGTCACCCCGGCATCTTCCAGGGGAAGGACCAGATCACGGGTGGGGCTTAATAATTGATCTACATCTAACTCCCCATCGCCGTCATTATCACTGTTGTTTATCGTCACCGGTATTTGCGTGGGAATACCACTTAATGGAACCTCACGGGAGAGGATTATCACCAGCTTGGAGATCTTGGCGTCGAAATCCTCCGGGAGGGAAATTGTCGCCACCAGGCTGGAAGGGGGCTCTACCTGTTCCACGATGAAGGCCTGCCCCCAGGTCATGGAGGTTCCCACCCAATCCAGATCGCCATCCTGGTCCAAGTCGGACAATTCAAAGTCGCCGGGCATGCGGACGTTGCGGAAGATCGTACTCTGTCGCCAGGGTTCACTGCTATCCAGGCCTGGGTTCTTATGCCAGACACCCCGGTGGGCGGTGTGATCGGCGCTGACCACATCTACTAATCCATCACCGTCCATATCCGTCAACCACATATCACTGGGGGAGGTCAGACCTGAAATGATTATCTCTGACTCCCATGTGTCATTCAGATCTTCACCCGGATGCATATAGCGGGTGACCGTGGAGCTGAAGATCTGGTTGGCCACCAGATCCTGGTTGCCGTCCCCATCGAAATCATGAAACCACATATCCGCGGAAGCCCAGTTGTCATCATCGATGACCACCATCTGCCAGGGATCTTCCCAGCCGGATGGACCGGGGTTAACCGCGAGCCAGATCTCGCCGCGATAACGAGGTGGGTCTGTATTGGCGATGTCGAACATGCCGTTGTAGATCACCTCAGGATATCCATCGTGATTCAGATCAGTACACTTATAGGCGAGCGTTCCGCGAATATAGGGATCGGTACCGGGCGCCATCGGCTGTAAATGGGGGATCCATTGGGGATCATCCTGACCGGTGTTTTCCATCCAGCTGCCGACCGATGAAGAATTAAAGGCACCACTGAGAGCGAGGTCTTCATCTCCATCCTGGTCGATGTCACAGATCACCACGATCATGGCGTTGTAGTTGGTATCTGTAGGCTGCGGATTTGCCCTGACTTCTGAGCGCACCCAATCTCCGTCCTGTTTGTGGTATGAGAAGACATTGCCAGCGCCTTCTTCAAGTGGAGCCAATCCAGGAATATTGGTACCCACGATAATCATTGGCTCACCACTGTGCTCGATCACCTTGACACCCCAGGGACTGTAGAACTCCTGGTTTGATTCTGACCAGGCATCGATGATTTCTGTCTCACGGACTGTGAGGTCCGGATTGAGGTAGTAAACACCCAGCTTCAGCGCATTGAGCGGTAAGTCCGGTTCTTCAAAATGGGGCTCGCCTACGGTGACGATATCCTCGTTTCCATCGCCATCAATATCGGCCAAGTCAATATAAACCGCTCCGGGGACAAAGCCCTCCTCGCCGAGCACATGCTCCTGCCAAAACATGGTGCCCGTCAGGCAGCTGGGGTGGAAGGGATTTAACTCGCAGGTTTCTCCCTTGGGCAGCTCCAGTTTGACAGTGCCATAATCCATGGCCATACCCTCTTCATAAACGAGAGTCGATTCTGAGAACCCTCTTGCATCAGTGGGCTCCACGACCATGATCGAATCTACCCCGGTGGCAATTGCCAGCCCCAGTCTTGCTCCGCCCAGCTCGTTGCTGGAGATGGCAAACAGGTTTTCGGTCATGGGTATGCGGATGCGCACGGGGTATCTGTCCGGTACAGGCGGGTACTGCGACACGACCCAGCTTGGCGTAGGCAGGTCGCGGAACTGCAGCGGCCAATCATCCTCTACCGCTTCATACAGCATCAGACGAAACTCTTTCCCTGTGGTCTCGTCGGCAGTTAAAGTTACACAGAGCTCACCTGGTTCACAAGGTTCTTCTTCCATTGCAGAATTGCCGAGGTTGTCAAGGATACTGCAGCCATAAAGGACCACAGATATTGATCCTAATATCAGAATTACCAATAAGCGATTTCTGGATTTCATCTCCTCCTCCATGTGATCTCGCAACCGAGAAATTATACAGATAAGTGCATGTTCTGATTTGAGGAAAAAATTGTACCACCTGTTAAGGAGGCATACTCTAAGGATTGTATTTAAGAAGGTCATAGGACCTGAAATTTGAGAGGTAAACTAATAGAAGTGTAAATTATTGGGGCAACGCCCTTAACCTGCTCGTTTTCTCACATTTAAAGATTGGAATTGTATTAATAATTTCTAAATGGATATTTGTTATCTTGCACAGGGTGTTAAAATCTTGAGCATTATTTTCATAATAACTCGGGGCAAAATACTTGGAGGGATGAAAAAATGAAGTACTTAAGGTGGTTGGTTATTGCACTCCTCGCAGGTTTATTGGGGATGTTATTTGTTCAATACCTATCTGTCCATCCACTGCAAATGAGTGCTTATTTATTCGCTTCACTTGTAGTTCTTTTTATTCTGGTAGTGGTTTTGGCGGTTGCTTTCAAACGAACATCGCTTTTAATTGCAGTTCTTCTCACCCTAGGCTTATTTGTTGTTGGTCATATAACGATGACAAGGATCATCCTGGCGAGAGAGGATCCAAGACCCGTGCCGGAGTTGACTAGAGCACCGGGTGATCCAGGTCTGGGTCACACTGCGGTCGTATATTTCACACACGGGGAGCCCGAAACGTACAATCCGATCGGCTGGATAAACCAGTTCAACGAGTTTGATGAACAGGGCATTGGTTTTATTCCATTATTCGCCCGTCCTTTTTTCTTTAATGAACTCCGGAATAAATATCTGGAGGTTGGCACAAGTAATCATAGGAAGATGCATGAACAGATGATCGCCAGCCTTGAAGAAGCGTACAGAGCTGAAGGAGATACGACCACAAAATTCTATCTCTCCTTTTTGGATGACAATCCCAGACCAGATGCCGCCGCTATTCAAGCCCTCAATGAAGGGGCCAGCAAGATCGTTGTCAGTGAAGTTTTTCTAACCATATCAAATCACACTGCGGAGGGGGAGCACCAAATCGAGGAATTAAATATTGAAGAAACCTTTGATATTCCTGTAGAATATACCGGTCCTTTATATAACTCCGAGACTTTGATGAGTATGTTTGTAAATCGTGCCAATGCGAATATTGGCGATACAGATAAGTCCAAGGTGGGGATTTTGCTTGTTGGTCATGGCCAACCAGATGAATGGGATATCGAGTGGCCTACTGAAACCGAGCAGGAACTTGGTTTTCGGTATGAAGTACTGGATATGTTAGCCGCCGATGGTTATCAGCCGGATAATCTGAGCCTGGCCTGGATGTCATTTAAAGAACCGAAGCCGGCGCAAATGTTTGAACAATTCCTACAGAATGGCATTGAAAAATTGCTCTTCTTCTCTGCAGCCATGAGTGCCGATGCCATGCATAGCCAATATGATATCCCTGAATTGGTACACGAGGCTGATTATCCTGAAGGTTTCCCGATCATAAATCTCGGCGCCTGGAACGATGATCCGATTGTTATCCAGGCGATTAAAGAGAAAATCGATCCTTACATGGATTGAGGATTTTTGCTCAATTTCCGCGGTTATTCTCAGGAAATTAGGGGCGCAGCACCCAAGAAGATTTTCAATCAGGTTGGATTTGAATCTTGGAGTGCTTCGCCCTTAAAAAGGTTATAAGGAACAACCCAAACTTAGGGTGAAGGACATGCCTTCAGCTGTGAGTTATCCAGTTTAAGAATCCCAGGCAGAAAAACTTGATGCACTGATGAATTTACTACCTGCAAGTTGATTTGGATGGTTTGGGTCGAATCAGCAAGCAGTTCCGGTTCGTTGAAATCGAGGGTGAGAGAACCTGTGTAAGTATCTGCCTGGTAGTTGTTGAAATCTTCTGGTGTTACATGAATTTGTGTCGGTGCGGTCCCATTTCCTGGAACGACTGAGAAGAAAGACCCGCTTTGTGAGACCTGCCAGGATAATGAATCCGCGTTGTTGAAACTGGGGGTTAAGATTTCCTTGTGTGAGGGGTAGAGCTTTTGGTCAGGGATGCTGTACATGAAGGTCAGATTCTCAGGAAGAAAGCCCGAGGCTATGACAGAGGTAGTTTCGACATTTGTCCCAAAGTCCTGCACCCAATAGTATCGATAATCTCCGCTACCCTGATAGAATCCGACCCCGATTGACACAGTACTGGGGTTAAGGATATTTGAGCGATGCCCACTGCTGTTCATCCAGGCATTCATAACTGCCTGCGGAGAACTATAGCCAGCGGCAGCATTCTCACCATTGGCGCCGGAATAATAGTTGGCGATTCTTTCCCAAGGTCCGCACTTCTTGACCAAATTATCACCCTCTCGATCGAAGGTGTCATGACTGAAATAATTGTCCTGACTCATGTCCGCAGCCTGGTAGCGAGCGGCACTAGTAAGTCCCTCAGAGCGGATCAGTGGGTTGAGGCCGCGACTCGTTCGTTCCTGGTTGACTAAATCGATGACCTGCTGTTCGAACCCCAAATTGGAAGTATTCACTGTCTGACAATCACAACCTGAATACAAAGGGGTAGGGACTGCCGGATCTGGTAGTTCTGGCGGTGTTCCGATCACACCGCTATCAGCCGAAGCGGGCTGCGCAGAACTGAATAAGCTCAAGATGAGCAGGAAGAAGCCAATGCTAGTAAAGATATTTTTCATATTTCCCTTATTCACCAACACACAAGATAATTACAAAAACCGCCGTATTATGCTCTAAAACGACGATCTCAGCGATTAAAGTATGCTAAGTATTTATTAAAGGAGCAATAGGAAAAAAGTCCCCCTAGCAAGATTGTTAATTGCTTTGGATGGATTGGCGGGCGAGATAATCCACGCGCTGGTTATTGCGGTCACCAGCATGACCCTTGACCCAATGCCAATTAATTTCATGGGCCTGAATGGCTTTATCGAGCGCCTGCCACAGGTCGACATTAGCCAATTTGCCCCCTTTTCGACGCCAATTACGGGCTTTCCAATTCGGGATCCACTCTGTGATGCCCATTTTTAAATATTGCGAATCGGTATAGAAATCGACCTGGCTGGATTCTTTCAGGCCTCCCAAGGCCTGGATGGCAGCGGTCAATTCCATGCGATTGTTGGTCGTGTCGGATTCAGAACCTGAGAGAATAACTTCCTGGCTGGCGTAGATCAACAAAGCCGCCCAACCTCCCGGTCCAGGATTGGGGTCGCAGGCGCCATCCGTATAAATTGTCACCTGCTGCCTTTCTGTCATGATTAATCTTCTTTCACCTCTCTGAATTTTGTGGCTGCTCTCTCATTTTTTAGAGACCCAGTTAGTGTCCTAGATTAGTTGGTGAGCTCGTGCAGCTCTATGGCCGTTTCATCCATCAGCTCTAAGGTGGCGGGAATTCTTTCGGGAGTAAAGTAATAGCGGAAGAGCTGTGTACCGACATCGCCTAAGATCCAGCGAACCGCGTTCCATGATTCAAACCCTGGTTCTGGCTGGGCGACGGCCAGCAATTCCTGAGCGGCAGCCCATTGGGGATTTCCACGGGCAAAAGAATCAAGGGATTCCAGCGCGGAAGCCCGAGTTGGGAAGGTGCCCCGGGCAGCTGCGATTTTCGCTGCCTGTTCCGGAGTGCTAAGCCATTTGATAACCAACCAGGAGGCCAAATTTTCTTCTGGTGTGCCAGCGAAGATGACAAATGATGGGCCATAGACATCAATGACTGCCTCTCCGGATGGGGTGGGGAAGCCCATCACGGTCCAGAGATCATTGTTGTCCGCGAGCTCCAGTTCTTCTCGCTGATCATCTACATCCCCCAGGGAGTTGGTAATGAACAGCGCTCTTCGATTCGCAAATTCGACTTCAGCAGAGGATTCAAGCAGCTCCCAGGCACAGCCCTGATCGAAAAGATCCTTGAGAAATTGGAAGGAATCAGCGGTTTGGGGCGAGTCGAATTGGTAGCCGCTGCCATCCGGAAGGGTGACGGAACTGCCAAAGGCATAGATCCAGCTCAGTACACCCGATGGAGTCGTGTCGATCAACCAACCGCCGGTACCATCATCTTCTGGAAGATCATTGCGGTTGTTGGCAAGAGCAGCAGCACAAGCCTGTTCCATGAATTCATCCGTGCTACTGGGTGGTGAGGAAAACCCTAATTCTTTCCCCCAGCTAGAGTTGTAGAATATCAGCGGAGCCGTGCGGATGGCCGGGAATCCGAAACGAATTTGTTCATTGACATCTTGTTCGAGGAAGACGGGATAAAAATCCGACAGCTCCTCCGCGCTCAGACCCCACTCTGGATCATCAACAAAGGTGTTCAAACTGGTTACTGGTTCTCCCGCGCTGATCCAGGATTGGATCTGGTAATTCGCACCGAGGGCGAGGTTCGGGAGAACGGAGGCTGCTTCGGCAGAGTCAATCATCTCATATAGGGCATCGATCGTCCCCTTAGAAATGCCCTCGACAGTCAGGCCAAATTCATTTGAAGCGTTAAACTCAGCTATTGACTCCTGGACAGCTTTTTCGGTTTCACCAGACCAGGGGTGCCAAAAAGTTACCTTGACGCCATTTAAATCAGAGGGCTTTAACCCCAACGACGAAGTTGGTTGGGGGGTAACTGTGGGTGTCGGTGGGATTTGGGTGGCCGTGCTGGTGGGACTCGGCGTTATTTCCAGGGTTTCGATCACCTCGGTTAGTGTCGGGGGTGGTTCACTACTGCAGGCTGCCAAGAAGATTATCGAAACAGAAATTACCAGCAAGCGGACCGAGCAGTTAAGTGAGCCCCACTTTAATGAGGTAATATAATCCCTGGTGGTTTGTATAGACTGCGTCAATATTGCGATATTCACCAAAATCACCTTTACGAACCATGTACACTTCATCTAGAGCATATTTTGAAGACCAGGTGCGCCATGCGATTATATCAAAGCTGTCCTGATAAGATTCCCTGAATAGTCAATATGCCAGATCTAACTGAACAGTTACTACCTGACATGCGAGCGCACAGGCTGCCCGGCTTTAACCTGGGCGGAGATTATGTTTATCCAGATTATGAGGGTCGCTCGCTGGTAAATGTGCCTGCCAGCATTTGTCTCTGGTTAGGGGTTCCTACCATCGGTGCGCCTCCCCTAGCAGCGCAACTTACCACATCTCTGCAGGGACAATACCAAAATGTGATCTTGATCTTGATGGATGCACTCTCACTAAATCTGTTTACCAAATTGTTGAACACTGGCAAAATCCCGGTTTGGGAAAAGCTGATCGAAGGTGGAATCCTGGCACCACTCACTTCAATTACACCCAGCACAACGGCTGCAGCGCTCACCAGCTTGTGGACTGGTACTGGGGCGATCGAACACGGTATTGTCGGTTACGAGATGTGGATGAAGGAATATGGGATGGTAGTTAACTCCATCCTCCAGGCGCCGATGAGTTTTCGGGGAGGGGCGGGAAGCCTGGAAAAAACTGGATTTGAACCAGAATCATTTATCCGACCAACCTTGCTGGGCACTCATTTGTCCAAGCACGGCATTGAATCGCATGGATTTCAGCATCAGAGCATCGCCCGTTCAGGATTATCACGCATGCTGCTCCAGGACGTAAATGTGAGTCCCTTCCGTTCACAATCTGATTTGTGGTCAAACCTGAGGAGTCTTTTGAAAAACAACCCTGATGAACAGAAATTTGTTTGGGTTTATTGGGGGGAGGTGGATTATTTTTCTCATAATTACGGGCCGGATGACGAACGAACAATGAACGAGCTGGTCAATTTCTCGGATCAACTTGGATCTTTGTTCCTGGATCAGCTGAATCCAGCAATCCGGACCGATACATTGCTGATCCTGATGGCGGACCACGGCCAGATCAATACCCAGCCAGATCCACACTACGATTTAAGCAATCATCCAGGTCTCACCCGCCGCCTTCATATCATGCCAACCGGGGAAAACCGGCTGGCGTTTCTATATCTGCGCCCCGGACAAGGGGAAGCAGCTCGGGAGTATATTGAAAGGACCTGGCCGGGACAATTCGCCTTTTTGGATCCAGTACTTGCAGTCGAAGCGGGTTTATTCGGGATTGGTGAACCCCATCCGCGATTATTTGATCGAATGGGTGATCTGATCGTGGTCGCGCGTGGGAATGCATATTGGTGGTGGTCGAAGGGAAGGGATCATTTAGAGGGGCGGCATGGTGGGTTGTCAGCAGACGAGATGCTGGTCCCATTCCTGGCGGCGGGGTTGTGATTCAGGGTCGCATTGAACGACGCACCCCAGAAGTTGATTCCATCCTGATTGAAAAATACCAGAAGGTTCGCCTCTACGACTGATGGATTTGCGAGGGGGTGAGCACACATAGAATTGAGGTTTGAACGCCCACAAGGGGTCCCGACCAAAAACCTGGCGGGACAAGGCTAGACTGCAGAATATTCTTCTTGGGGCAAAATGGGCTATGGCAGGAAATCCCAGGGATTGACCTTGCCGTAGTTGTCATGCAGCATCTCATAATGGATGTGTGGACCGCTTGATTTACCGGTACTGCCGATCGTCCCGATCGGGGTGCCCTGGAAAACACTCTGACCGCAGCCGACGGTGATCACCTGCATGTGGGCGTAGGCAGTCTGCCAGCCATTTCCATGATCGATGACAACCATATTCCCATAGCCGAAATTGTTCCACCCTGCATAGACCACAACACCACTGTCTGAAGCCCACATGGGCTCACCGAGATCGCCATCAATGTCTATAGCGAAATGGTTTGTCGAAGGTGAGTAATCATATCCGGAGAGGAAATGGTTTCCGCTTGGCCAGACGAATGCACCTGTACCTACAGCTCCATCCACGATAGTGCCGCAGGCGCCAGGACCGATAAATTTAGCAACTCCAGGATTTGACCTGGTGATCTTAGGCGCACTCCAGGTGACAAATTGCCTTGAACCACCGGGAACAACTAAAAAAGTCCCAGGCTCAATATTTGGGTTCGCAAAATCACCGAGGGTTTCCAGACTTAAATTATTGCCCTCCCAATTGATGATATCCTCCGGGATGACACTATAGCCTTGAGAGACCCCGTTCAAACCTTCACCTGCCGACCACCTGTGATATGTTCCATCAATAGGCAAGATGTTTAATTCCTGGCCCTCGACAAGAGCATGGGGGTTATCAGCAAGGATCAGGTAGTTGCCCCAGAGAATGGTCTCCGGTTTTAATCCGAACATTTCTGCAATGCCAAACACCGTATCGCCAGCCTCAACGACATATGTGATCACTTCCGTCCTTGGCCGGGTTGGGATGGTTGTGTGCACTTGCGCCAGGCGGGGGATACCAGCCTGATAAATATCACCATCAATGGATAAAGGTGGCAGATCTGGCATTATATAGGTAGGAGTAGGGGTGGACAGAACTGCTGCCTGAGCGGCTTGTTGGGGTGTTTCCGGCATCTGGATATTCAAATAATACACCCGCATCGCCCATACGACCAGCAGCGCAAGGGCGATAAAGAGCATGTGGGTCCCCAGGCGGAGCACAGAATCGGCGATACCTAGTTGAGAAAGATTCTCCACCAGCATGAAAAAACGGCTCTCTTGGGTAGATTCTGATTCAGGCTCTACTTGTGGGGCCGTATCAAGGTTTTTGTCTTCGTTTGTCGGAAAGAGCTCCTCGGAAGGGTCCTGGAGCTCTTCAGGGAGTGAATCATCATCCATGCAAAATGTCTCCGGACCGCATAATAACACTCCCCACCTAATTCGTCAACAGTTCTGATTAATGGTAGTTAAGTGTGAAATGGGCTCTCAAATAAGGGGGATTAGGGGCTTTCCAGGCTTGCGATGGCATCGTTGGCCGCCGAGACTGGGGAGGATTGCTGCTTTAAAACATCGATAGTGGCCTGGCTGAGCGCCGGGCCAATCGCTGCCATAACATCATTGGGAGGGATTATCTGGGCAGAAAGGATGATCCTTTCTACGAGTTCGCGCAGGGCAACATTGGTCCACCCTTCCAAGGCCGATTGGCGTGGGGGAAGATAACCAGCGGCCTGTGACCATTCGGAGAGGAATTCGCCATCGGTGAGGTATTCGGCTAAATCCACACTCAGCGCATGTCTTTCGGTCTGAGGATTGGATAGCGCCCATACCCAACCATCAGCCAGAGTTAACGGTGTCCCGGTTTGGGTAATTATGGGAGCAGCCGCAGTATCACCTGGAAGCGTGCTCAGATAGCGGTTGATCCAGGTGACGACAGAATTAACCTGGTTTTCAGTATATGCCTCCCAGGATTGTCCATCATCCGTGAATTGGGTCAACCAGAAGGGCATCACCCCAGCTGCTTCTGCATCTCTGAAGAAGCTGAGCATTTCGGTTAATGGCGTGCTTTCCAACAAAGGACGTCCATCAGCATCCTGGATTTGGCCACCGGTGGACAGGTATTGTGCCAGAGGGAATATCGCACTAGGCTCAGCAGCTGGAAAAGCGATTGGGTGACCTGCTTCAAGCGCAATGGACCAATCAGCAGGATGAATTTCAATTTCTGAGGGCCGGTAAAGAGAAACCAGAGCATCACCAGCGAAAGGCAACCCGAAGGTGCTGGTCTGGATCTGGCCTAATTCTTGCGCGTAGGGGTACCAATCGCTATCATCGAGGGGGTCGGTTAACCCGTCAAAGGGAAAAAGCAATCCTTTGAGCGCGGCGATCTCCAGGCTGGCGCGGGGAAGAAGAATCAGATCCGGCACTGCCAATGGGGCGGCGGCATTGGCAGAACTCAGCGAATCGAGCAAACCGCCAGTCCCGCTGGAGGCCTTGACCCGGGTCTCGATGCGCAGGTCAGGTCTCTCGGCAGTGTAAGAGTCAAGACGCTGTTTGAGCAGGTCACTGGCGGGTGAATCACCTTCGGGATCAAACTGCGGTGGAACCCAGATGCGCAACACGGTTGGTCCGGAAGCAGGGGGTGTGCTTTCTGATGTCGATATGGGGGTTGAGGTGGGCGTTTGAGGGGGTAAAGGTGTTGAATCCTCGTCCAAGACAGGTGCGGGAGTGCAGCTTGCCAGGGCAATGGCTATTAATACTAAGCCGACCAGGATTTGTTTCATCGGGTTAGAACCTTGAGACGTTGGTGAAGAGGCTTATCCCAGTTTCACCTCTTGGGAAATCAATTCCAGCAGCAGCTCGATGGCGTTCTTGACGTCATTGAAATCGACCATTTCGGAAGGGGCATGGATATAACGACAGGGGATCGAGATGCACCCGGCTGGAACACCAGCCCTGGTGAGCTGGATGGCACGGGCGTCGGTCGTACCGCCTTCGAGAACTTCCAGCTGATAGGGTATTTTAGCATCATCGGCCGTATTGACCATCCAATCTACCACCTTCGGATCGGAGAGCATGCCGCTGTCGCGCACCTTTATGGCCGGGCCTGAACCCAAGGAGACATCCATCTTATGTCCCTTGGGGGTATCGCCAGAACGGGTGACATCGACCGCTATACCAATATCTGGGTCCAGACCAAAGGCGGCAGTAGTAGCGCCACGCAGCCCAACCTCTTCCTGGACACTGAAAACGAAATAAACCTGGTTGGGCGATTTTTTGAGTTTTCGAAGTGTCTCGATCAACACCGCGACCCCAATGCGGTCATCCATGGCTTTGGAAACTAACCGGTCCCCATAGGCAGAGAAATCACGATCGAAGGCGGCCACATCACCAACACGCACCGGGCAGTCTTTACGGCTGGCGGCTCCGACATCAATGTACATTTGACTGAAAGTTGGCAGCGAACTGGTGTTCTCCAGTTTTTCGTAATAGATGACACCCTGGGTACCATCAAGGAAACGCACCCGACCACCTATGCAAGTATGCCGGGATACACCGCCGATGGTGGTGAAGCGCACAAAACCAGCTTCATCGATATGCGTGGCGATGATTCCGATCTCATCCATGTGGGCTGCCAGCATGATCCTTTTCGCACTCGATTCGTGACCTCCTTTTACAGCAATCAGGTTTCCAAGGGCATCAACCTGGACTTCGTCCGCAAGGGCCTCGATTTTTGTTCGGATCAATTCCCGGACTTTTGCTTCATATCCGGAGGGGCTGATTGTTTCGACGAGTTCTTGGATTAAGGATTTCATCATATCTCCAATGATTATGGATTATTAAATGTGTGAAAAGGCGGTTATCTGTCTATCGCCAGTAAATCTGGTGTCATTGTTGATAGAGCGGTATGCAATAAGGCCAGGGTATTCCTCCAATCGGAAACACGAGCGATACCAGCCGCGGTATGAATGTAGCGGCCGGGAATGGAAACTGAGATACTGGGCACCCCAGATCGGGAGCGGCTGATCGCGCCAGCATCCGTACCTCCTCCGCCAGGCTGCCGGATTTGATAGGGAATGTTTGCTGATTCAGCGGTATCAACGAGGTGACGTACCAACCTCGGATCTGCCAATGTAGCACTGTCAGCGAGGTAAATTGCAGGACCAGCATCCAGGCGAGTGTTGTAGCGGCTGTTCTCACCCCCCTCACCTGCTCCTTCCCAGGTGGGTAGATCCATGGCGGGGGTCGAATCCACGGCGATACCTACATCGGGGTTAAATGCATAAGCCGCGACTTGGGCTCCACGCAAGCCGACTTCTTCCTGAACGGTGAAGGCGGCTAACAGGTCTATGTTTTCAGGAGCGTGTTTGACTAACTCGATCAGGGTAGCAACTCCCAGGCGATCATCCAGGGCTTTTGCCCTGATACTCGGACCAACCCGGGAGAATTTCGTGGCAAAAGTCGCCCGATCGCCAACTTTTACCTTGGTGTTGCTGCCAAGGCCAATGTCTATGCGGAGTGAATCGATTGAGATGGTGCTCTTGCGCTCATTGCTGGTGGTCAGATGGATAGGTTTGGCTCCGATCACACCAGGGATGTGATCATGTCCCACCCAGACCGGCTTACCAGGCAGCTGGCGAGGATCAATACCACCAACAGTATCGAAGCGGAAGATTCCATCCCCATCATGGTGGGTCAGCATGAAGCCAATTTCGTCCATGTGGGCCGCGAGCATCACCCGCAGGCGTTTCTTTCTTCCCCGTCCAGGCCTGGTGACGAGCACATTGCCGAGGGCGTCAACTTGAATATCGTCCGCGTGCGGGCGCACCTGCGCCAACACGATAGCCCTTACCTCGCTTTCGTCACCAGAGACAGCACAGGCCTCGCAGAGTCGTCTGAGCAGCCTGGTCTGGGCTGCGCGAATCTTAGGGGCAGGATTCTTTGTGGTGGAATCAGCGCTCATGATAACTCATCCAAAGTTAATTTATCCATGTAATCAATATCCAGTTGAGAGATGAACTCGCTCAATAAGTGGGCAGTGCGGCGGATATCCTTCAAGGCAACCATCTCTACCGGGGTATGCATGTAGCGAAGTGGGATGCTGACGACCATAGTTGGGACCCCGTGTGCAGCGACTTGCAGTGCAAAGGCATCTGTGCCTGAGTGACGCGGCATCACTTCTGTTGCATAAGGAATCTCGAATTGGTCGGCCACTTTTTTGAACGACGCGTGTAGCCCAGGATGAATGTTCGGGCCCCAACCGAGGGTGAGGCCTCTGCCCAGGGGGAATGTCTTATGATCGGGAGTGCTGGGGCTTTTTCCCCAGGTAACGTCTACGGCAACTGCAAGTTCTGGGCGGAGGTGGAAGGCGGAGGTTCTTGCACCGCCCATTGTCACTTCCTCCTGGGAAGTGGCCACTACCCAAACATCCCAGGCATGGTTGCGTGTTTGGAGTTCGTCGAGACAAAGGGTTAATGCAGCAACCGAAGCCCGGTTATCCAAAGAACGCCCGGCCAGGGTCTCGCCTTGCATTTGGACTGGCTCTTGGGCGAAGGAGATCAAATCTCCATTACGAACTTGCTGATTAACCTGTCTTGGTCTCAATCCAACGTCAACCAGCAAATGGTTGAGCGGTACCGGGCCGTCCTTGGCTCCGGGGGGCAGCAGGTGGGCTGGAGGTTGGACGATCACTCCTGGCAGGTCCCGCCGGCCGTGAACAGTTACCAGCTGCCCTGGTAGGACGCGAGCATCCAATCCCCCGATTTCGGTCACCCTCAAAAACCCATCCTGAATGCTGGTGACCATCAAGCCGATGGCATCCATGTGGGCTGCGATCAAGATGGTTGGCCGAGGGTCAGCGGAAGAGCCTTTTTTTAATCCGTGTAGGCTTCCAAGACGGCTGACGCTCAATTCATCGGTAAGCGGCTGCCAGGTAGATTCGATCAGCTCTCGGACTGGTGCTTCATGACCAGAGAGACCAGAGGTCGAGATCAGGGATTTTAGAAAGGGAAGTAATTCGGTCATGGTTTCCTATGGTTGATTTGAGGGGGATTCTGTTTCTGATGTGATTGGGGTTTCACTGGCCGTTGGGGAAGGAGTGAGGGTGAGCTCCTCAGTGGGAGTGATGGTTGGGGTGATGGTGCTCGTTTCAGTGGGTGTAACGGGCTGGGTGTCAGTCTGGGTCGGCGAAGGGATCAGAGTCTCAGTGTTTGTGGGACTGGGTTGGATCGTCTCAGTCGGGGTAGGAGTGGGAGTCGGGCTCAGGGTGCTGGTCGGTGAGGGTGAAATTGTCATTGTCGCGGTGGGAGATGGACTCAGCGTTTGAGTGGGAGTGTTGGTGGGTGGTAAGGTTGGAATGGCGGTGAGCGTCGGTGGGAGCGTGGATGTGGCAGTCAAGGTGATGGTTGGGTTCGAAGCGGGCATGGTTTCATTTTCCGGGGCCAAAGCAACTGCTATCAATCCAAGGCAATAGCATGGCAGGGTCGCCAGGATAATGGCGATAAAGACCAAGCGCAGTCGAGTAAATTCAGGAAGATTTGAAAGCATATATGCGCTTCACACTCATAGATGATAACACCGGCCTGCATGAGTGGCAAGGCGATGGGAGATTAGGTAAAATTCACTGGCAGAGGAGCGGAAACTTTTATGGAATGGATTTATCTGTCCCCGCATTTTGATGATGTCGCTTTTTCCTGTGGAGGTCTGATCTGGGAGCAAACTGGATTGGGGGAAAGGGTTTCGATCTGGACGATCTGCGCAGGTGAACCACCACCGGGATCGATTTCCGAGTACGCCCAAAGTCTGCACAAACGCTGGGAAACCGGACCAGAAGCAGTTGCTGCCAGGAGAGCTGAAGACTTAAAGTCAAGCCGGCTGATGGGCGCCTCATCGCGCAATTTTCCCATCCCAGATGCAATCTACCGGAGTTCAAGAGTGGATGGTAGGTCTTTGTATACGGCTGATGCAGACCTATTTACAGAGCTGAATCGTGAAGAAGACTACCTGGTTGAATCTTTGCGGATTGATCTTGAGCAGGCTTTACCTCAAGAATGTAAACTGGTTTGCCCGCTTGCATTGGGGGGACATGTTGATCACCGCCTGACGAGATCGGCAGCGGAAAAACTGGGTAAACAATTGTGGTACTACGCTGACTATCCCTATACAGTTAATCCAGATGAGGATGTTCATGACCGGGGGATTCACCAGGATGTATTTCCAGTGTCAGAAGCCGGGCTTAAAATCTGGCAGGATGCTGTCGCGGCGCATAACTCCCAGATAAGCACATTCTGGGCGAGCTCAAAGGAGATGCGGGAAGCCATCCGAGCCTATTGGCAGCCCATAAAAGGTGTCAGACTCTGGCATTATTCTTAGAACATACGTATTTGAATATTCTCTTGCAAATCAAAAAGGATTGTGTTAAAATCCGTGCGCGGCGGCGGAAGAGCATAACGCACTTCCAAGACGCCGCATCTCCTTTTCATCAGTAGGACCAGGGATTGTCGGGGATTAGGTTACAAAACAAATTTTTATTTCACGGGTGAAACAATGCCTCCATCTTTTCTGACCCCAACGGGTTACCAAAAGCTACAGGATGAATTAGAACAACTAAGAACGGTAAAACGCCAGGAAGTGGCCGAACGCTTGAGGGAAGCCATGGAAGATGGCGGAGATATGGGCGTCGATTTGGACGCTGAGTATGAAGCTGCAAAAAATGAACAGGCCTTCGTTGAAGGTCGCATCCAAGAGCTGGAGATGCTGCTTGCCAACGCGCGCGTTATTGAAAATTCCGGAAAACGGGAAGTTGTCGATATTGGCGCTACGGTGACGATAAAGGAAGGCAGAGGCGCGCCGGAAGTATACACGCTGGTCGGCCGGGCGGAAGCAAGTCCCCGCGATGGGCGGATTTCAAACGAGTCCCCTCTCGGACGAGCGATCATCGATCGCAAAGCTGGTGATAAGGTCAAAGTTGAAGCTCCCGATGGCGCATATGAAGTTCAAATAGTTAAGGTTGAGTAGCACCGGGCAGACCGATTAATAGCCCCACGCGAGCAACCTCTGCGTGGGGCTTTTATATAAATAGGGAGAAGGTTGATGACGAGGGAATACTCGAATTTGGAAAAGATTCGCCTGGAGAAGGTGGAGCAGCTGCGTGAACAAGGTATAGAGCCTTATCCCGCACAATCCGAGAGGTCGCATTCCACCCAAGAAGCGATTGCCGCGTTTGAGGTGGTCGAGGCCAAGGGTGGAGAGACTGCAGTTCAGGCGACCGTGGTTGGACGCATCCGGTCCCTGCGTGCCATGGGAAAGATTACTTTTGCCCATATCGAAGATGGCGCTGGAAGGGTGCAGATCTTTCTAAGGGCGAACGATATCGGGCAAGATCAGGTGGAGTTCTTCAACCGGTATTTTGATCTAGGAGATTTCATCCAGGCGAAGGGTGAAATGTTCCGCACACGCACGGGTGAGGCGACCCTGCGGGTAAAAGAATTCCACATGCTGGCAAAATCGATCACGCCCTTACCAGCGGCAAAAGATGAAGTGGTGGATGGTGAAGTCGTGCAGCATGCAACCCTGGCGGAACCCGAAGTGCGTTACAGGCAGCGCTACGCAGACCTGGCGGTCAACCCAGATGTGCGCCAGATCTTCCGCACCCGGGCGGCCATTATTCGCAGCCTGAGAGAATTTCTGGACGGCCATGAATTCCTGGAGGTCGAGACTCCCATATTGCAGCCGATCTACGGCGGTGCAGCAGCCCGTCCGTTTGTAACTTATCACAACCAGCTCAAACAAGATCTTTACTTGCGGATCTCATTTGAACTCTATTTGAAACGATTATTGGTGGGGGACATCGAACGGGTCTACGAGATCGGTCGTGATTTTCGCAATGAAGGGGTCGACCGTACACATAACCCGGAGTTTACCATGCTCGAGTTTTATATGGCCTATGCGGATTACCAGCAGGTGATGGAACTTACCGAGCAGATGGTTGTCCATGTTGCAGACCAGGTGGCGGGAAGTCGAGAGATTTCCTATCAGGGTCAGGTGATCAACCTTGAGCCGCCCTGGATGCGGATGAAGCTAAGTGATGGGCTGGTAGAGATGGTCGGCATCGATATCGAGGAGCACAGTACGGCAGAGAGCCTGGCGCAGGCTATGCGGGCGAAAGATTTGGAGCCTGACCCGAAGGCAACGCGTGGAAAATTAATCGACGGGCTGATCGGCAATTTTCTGGAGCCCAACCTGCTCCAACCAACCTTTTTATATGATTACCCGCGTGATATCTCTCCATTGACAAAGAGCAAGCCTGATGACCCCAATACCGTAGAGCGATTCGAGGCATTTATGGCCGGGATGGAGATTTGCAACGCCTTCAGCGAATTGAACGATCCGCTCGATCAAGAAGCGCGCTTCCAGGAGATGGGCCGTGATTATGCGGCCGATGATGAGGAACGCCACCCGATGGATGAAGATTACCTGCGGGCGATGCGTTATGGCATGCCGCCTAACGGGGGCTTCGGCATGGGGATCGACCGGTTGACGATGCTCTTCACCGATACTCCAAATATCCGGGAAGTGATCCTGTTTCCGCACCTGCGCGAGCGGGAATAGCTATTTTTACTTCGACGACCAATTCATTTCTGAAGACGTTCAGCCCGCCTTCCGCAGCGACGAGGACGTCGTCTGGTGCATTGGAGGAGATTTCTCTCTTCGCTCCAAAGGGATTTGCAATCCCTCTCCTAAGCCATGGGCAGGATTACAAATCCTGCAAGAGTATTTTTGGGAGGCCAGATTGGCTTGGAAATCTGGAGCGGTTAATCTTTAAGGGATTATGCTAAGCGGGGAGGGCCTTGCTGGATGCGGGTGAGCACTTTACCCTCATCCTGGATGGTCCACAGGGTTTCGATCCACCAGGTAGCACCCGCATCACGATAGGGATTCACGATCGAGCCAGCCTTTTGCAGATCATTTCCAGGGGTTTCACCTTCGACCACGATATCGAAAGGCGTGTCTTGTTCGCGATGTACAGTTATGTATTCTTGCATCGCGCGAATTTCATCCGGAGCAGGCGGGTCCAGGCGAACTTTTCCAGCTTCGCCCATGACATTGGGCAGCAAACCATCGTAATGCAGGGCACGCTGCATCGATTTCGGGCGCGGCCAAGCGCCGACTACCCAAATAGGAATGCGCGGTTTTTGGACAGGTGGGGGCGGTGGCAGGAAGAAATCTTCAGCCAACTCAACCTGGTAATGTTTTCCGAAGTAATGAAAAGGCACCCCAGACCAGAGACCGGTCAGGATCTGCAAACCTTCGTCCAACAGTTCAGCGCGTTCTGTCCGGCTGGTAACCTCTCCGAATTCCGCGAAGCCGGTATCAACCGCACCTAATCCGATGGATAAGATAAGCCTGCCATTGGAGAGGTTATCAAGGGTGGCGGTTTCGCTGGCCAGCTTCCAGGGGCGCATGCGAGAGAGCGGGGTAAGCATGGTGCCAAGTCGGATACGTTCGGTAACCATGGCCGCGGCAGCCAGGCACACCCAGGCGTCTATCCCCCAGACTGGCTCCCAGACGAAGAAGCCATCCCAACCGGATTTCTCGGCCAGGTGAGCGAACCGGGCAGCGGTCCGGGCGTCGCCTTTAGGCAGCACGAAACCGAATCTCATTTTTGACCTCGCAGCGGAAGGATTCTGATTGAGCATTAATGATGCCACTAATTCTGCTTCATTTGCAGGTTAAGAGATAAACTACTGTAGTCGTCACTACATATTTCTTGTTATTCATTGTATTGTACTTGACAGTGCTTCATCCTCAGGTATAATCCAACCAATATAGTCAAAAAAGATGTGCGCGGAGCCAAGTAGCTGCAAATCCTCCCAGAGAACTGCCGGAGGCTGCGAGGCAGCAGGTGTAGCAGTGAAATCCCCTCCGCCGACCCTAATGAGGTCAATTGCTTCCGCAGGGATTCTTTCGTAAGGAGGCCGGGTTCGCCCGTTAGCGCGTTGAAGAGGCCGATCTGATCGGCGAAAGCAGGTGGCACCACGAGCGCCCCCTCGTCCTGCAAACGAGGGGGCTTATTTATTCTAGAAACTGTTTATGTTTTTGGAGGTGCAGCTATGTTAGATATCAACCTGTTCCGTGAACAACCTGACCTGGTGAGGGATGCGTTGCGGAAACGCCAAATGGATCCTGAACCTGTTGACCAGGTCCTGGCGCTGGATGAGCAGCGCAGAAGCCTGATCCAACAGGTCGAGAAACTCAAAGCGGAACGAAACGTGGTTTCAAAAGAGATCGGCAAGATAAAAGACCAGGATGAGCGCCAGCCGAAAATTGACCAGATGCGCCAGGTTGGCGACCGCATCGATGGCTTGGATAACGAACTCCGCGAGGTCGAGAGCAATTTGAAAGCGCTGATGTCGGAGATTCCTAACCTTCCTGATCCCGATGTTCCCCTGGGTGTGGATGAAAGCGAAAATGTGATCATCAAGGAGGTTGGTGAAATTCCAGAATATGATTTCGAGCCACAGCCGCATTGGGATTTGGGGCCTGCTCTGGGGATGATCAATTTTGAGCAAGGAGTAAATATCACCGGGTCACGGTTTTATGTACTCAGCGGAGCAGGGGCGCGCCTGCAAAGGGCGTTGATCGCCTGGATGCTGGATGTGCATATAAAGCAGGGCTACACCGAAAAGTACACTCCCTTCATGGTCAAAAGCGAGGTGGTTTATGGTGCCGGGCAGCTGCCAAAGTTCGCCGACAACCTGTATAAGGACCATGAAGAGGATTTGTGGTTTGTGCCAACGGCTGAGGTACCGCTGACTGGCCTGCATATGGATGAAATCCTGGATGAGGCCGCATTGCCGCTGCATTACACGGCTTACACACCATGCTTTCGAAGGGAGAAAATGAGCGCCGGTCGGGATGTGCGCGGGATAAAACGCGGCCACCAGTTTGACAAAGTTGAAATGTACAAATTCTGCAAGCCGGAAGATTCACTGACCGAGTTTGAAAAGATGGTCGCCGACGCGGAGCAAGTTTGTGCCGATCTGGGCTTAACTTACCGGATCAACCAGCTGTGCACCGGAGATTTAGGTTTTGGAGCCCATATTACCTATGATATTGAAGTTTGGGCGCCAGGAGTCGGTGAATGGCTAGAGGTTTCGTCAATTTCGAATGTGGGCAGCTTTCAGGCCAGACGAGCCAATATTAGGTATCGACCGGAGGCGGGTGGGCGGACTCGCTTCGTGCATACTTTGAACGGCTCGGGGTTAGGGTTACCCCGCACGCTGATCGCGGTGATGGAAAATAACCAACAAGCGGATGGTTCAGTTGTTGTGCCTCCCATCCTCCATCCCTGGATGGGCGGGATCGAAGTCATTGAACCCGAGGGACAATTTGCCTGACTGGGCTAACGCACTCAGCTTTTGGTTGACGCTGCTGATCATGCTGGGGGGATTGGCTTTGTTGATCGTGCCAATCTTCCCAGGGATCACAGTCATCTGGTTGGCAGCCGTGATTTATGGGTTTGTAGCCGGATTTGATACCTTGGGAATTATCATGATCGTATTTATCACCCTGGGAATGATAGCAGGGATAAGTGCGGATAATGTCCTCATGGGGGCAGGCGCCCTCAAGGGCGGCGCATCGTGGTTGACGATCATCGTCGCCCTCGTTGCCGGTATTGCCGGTACGATAATTTTTCCCCCCATTGGCGGTTTCATCGCCATACCCATCGCGATATTTCTGCTGGAACTCCTGCGCAATCGAGAATGGCGAAGCGCCTGGCGGGCGACGCGCGGCATGGCTCTCGGGTGGGGCTTATCTTTTTTGGTGCGGTTTGGGATTGGTTTGGTGATGATCGCGGCCTGGTTGATCTGGGCTTTCAGCCAGTTTTGAACAGGGTAAATCGCTAAGGTTCGAAAAATACCATTCCGACACCCATTTTCTCCAATCCTTGTTCAGCCCAGTGTTCCATGACAGCTGAATCTTGATCGAGCGCCTTGATCAGGATTGGTATAGCGCGGGTGTCACCGATTAATGCCAGTGCCCGAACAGATTCTAATCTAGATGGCTGCGATCCATCATCCATTACGGCGATCAACGCGGGAACTGCATCCTCTCCAATAGCGATAAGCGCATCTCCAGCCAGGCGTGAAAGCAGCCGGTCTTCGGCACCCAGCAGGGCGACCAGCTGCGGGATGGCGCGTGAATCCGGTTGGCACCGCAGGGCTAAGGCCGAGCACTGCTGCACCCCTGAATCCGAATCTTGCAAAGCAATCAGCAGGAGAGGAACTGCGCCGGTGCTGCGAATATCCGCCAGGGAGCGGGCAGCCCACCAGCGCACCTCCGGATTTAGATCTTCGAGCAGCTCGCCGAGAATTTCTAAGCTCTCTGGGCCTGTCGCGGATAACTGCAAAGCCGCCAACTCCGCCCGCGAATCAGAATCACAGGTGAATTCGGCTACCAGATCTGTTTTATTTAGCCCGCTCATCAGCCTTTATTCAGGTGGCGGGATGGGAAGTTCCTCTTTGGGGGTGGACCGCCATTTATCGCCCTCGTCAATTAACATGACCGGGATATCATCGCGGATCGGGTACTTGCGATCGCAATCCTGGCAGATCAACCAGGTCTCCTTATAGTATTCAAGCAAACCTTCTGTTTCTCTGACGCAATTTGGACAGCGGAGGATGTCCAGTAGTTCCTGACTGACCATGTTGATCTCCTCATGGAAGCATCTTGAATGAGGTGCTTCTAACCTTCAATGTCCTTCTTTTTCCCCTCTTTTGGCGGCATACCCTTTGTGCCAGGCCCATACTGGTGCACGGCACGCCACGGCATGTAATGGGTAGTGAAAACATCCTCATGTAGTGTTTGACCGTCGCGGTACACTGTTCGATTGACGGTCACATCCGCGCCTTCGACTGCCCAATCCACCTGGATGATCTCTCCTTTGACCAGATCCTGATTCTCTTCGTAGAGCGGATCCGGAGGATCGACTTTGTTTTTGAGGCCGGTTGTTTGCCAATCAACTGTGCGTCCATCGGAAGTTGAATAGAACTTCCAGGTAAGGGTTCTCGCAGATGGATTGACATAAGTTTCCATCAGCAGCCAGTGTGGGGTATCGTTGGCAAATTTGAAGTCTACCAGAGGAGTATAAACGGTGGCATCCAATCCGGCCAGGCTGGTATTGTACCCGCCATCTGCTTTGAGCTCATAATAGCCAACCCGGTAAGCATGTGGGTAGCGCTCGATTACTGGATATCCGCCGAAAAAGACCGTGCGAAACAGGGTTGTGCTCACCTGGCAGACACCGCCGCCGACTCCCTGTATGGTGCGATTGCCGAAAATTATTAGAGCCTCGGCGTATCCATTATCCAGGCTTACATCACCCAGAGCCTCGCCCATTGAAAATGTTGCTCCGGGGGGCACCAACAGGCCATGATACTGGCTGGCTGCGGTGGTGATATTCTGAATTCGTTCTGCGCTCGAGCCATAAAAATAGGAAGTATGCGAGCTGACCAGCTCGGTGACGCCCAGCTGTTCAGCGGTAGCATCATCGCCAACTTCCGGTTGGGTGTGCTCCAGATCAAGTGCAATTTTATGATCTCCAGCCAGGAGTTTCTGATTGATATTTTCAACCGAACCAGCCACATTTAATGAACGGCCGATGATAGCCGGTTCAATCACCTCCAGCTGGCGGGTTTCATCATTGAAAATAAAGCGGGCGTTTTTGCGGCTGAGTTCCAGTTGGGGGCTGATACCCTCGAGGAACGAGTTCAAACCGGTAGTTTCCAGACCAACCTGGTAGAGTTCCCCATCCTGGTCTTTAATTCTCGTGATGGTTATCATTTGGGCCAGGGCATCGGGTTCAAAAGTCCATGGTCCCGGGTCACCTTCTTTGGCGCCGGGAACGGTGAGTTTCAGCGGTTCACTCAGAATCTGGCGGGCGATTTGGGCCTGTTCTTCCGCATTTAAAATCACGGGAGCGTCTTCATCAATCACCAGCTGGACTTCTGTATCGTGCATATCCTGGAGATTGGTTCTCAACTCTTCAAGTGTGGCGGGTACGTTCAAGTGCCGGCCTGTCTGACCCGGGCGGACGACCACATCCACGCCTTCCACGCTAAGGGAGGCTTCAACCATCTCTATATCCGTTTGGATGGCGATACTCTGAAGGAAGAGCTGGGCACTATTCTCGTCGAATACATACTGGGGAGGCAGGGATGTACCCTGGTACCAGGATTTGAACTGAGCGATTATCTGGGAAGTTGGATCACCAACGCGCCCATATTGAACGGCGGCAGAAGCCGTAGATTGCGGATCGAGATAAAATCCAACAGCGGACGGCGTTGATAGCCAGATTTTTTCCCCATCCCGGAAGAGGATCTTGCCGTGGTTGGGGAAGTGGATTTCACTTTCCAGGAGGGCAGCTGCTTGAGCAGGTTCCAGGCCGGATAAATCAATGCCTGCCACTGATACCCCAGGATAGATTTTGCCGCTGAAAGAGATGTTGTATCCAATCACCACAGCCACCAAAAGCAAACCAAAAACGATCAATCCCCCAACCAGGGCAGCTAGTACCTTTGGGATCAGATCGATTGGCCGTGAAAATGCCTGCTCTGCGGTGGTTGTATCTCTCATACCATTATTTTAACGACAAAAGAAAGGTGCGTGTTCCCTATTTAGGAAATGTTAATTGTACCAAAGAGCCCTTGACGTATAATTTGAAACGGATTTGTTCAGAAAAATGAGCGAATACTCGGTATTCATTCATCACAAAGACGCCTGAGCGCCCTAGCAAACCAATATGCTGAGGGCTAACATCATTATCATGCACATGTTATGCCAATTTACCTGGCATCCCGGTTCAGATTTCAGGACAACGTGAATGGTTCGGCGATTTATGATGGGTCCTATGAGAGCCATCCACCAGTAAAATAAAACTTACCAGTTCCTAATAATTTGTTTTGTGCTCCATCTAGTATAATCTCGCTACCTTGAGGAACTTTGTTCTATGTTCGACCGTCTCCTTCATTAGGAGAATATTTATGCCATTAAGATTTGAGCAAGGGTTGGAAATCAAAAGGCATTATTGGCCATATATAGCGGTGTTTATGGTCTTATTGATCTCTTCTGCCTGCTCATTTCCCAGCCCGGAAGCGGAAACTCCAACCCCGTCACCATTCCTGGAGATTGAAGAACAACCTACTGCCACATTTCCAGTCGAACCGACTCCTACTCCGCAAGTCCTGCCGCCAGGATTGGTCGAGAGTGATCCACCTCCAAACTCTGAGGTAGGGCTGGATGGTCCGGTAATCTTTTACTTCAACCAATCTATGGATCTTGACTCGGTGGAGCGAGCTTTCTCAGGACTCTCGGGTCGGTTTGAATGGTTGGATGAATCAACCCTGGTCTTTACCCCGGATGAGCCACTCACTCCAACCAGCCAAATCAATCTGCAATTTGACACACAAGCCCAAGCTGCTAACGGATTAGCTCTGGTTGAACCGATAAGCCTGGTTTACCATGCGGCAGGTTTCTTGAACCTTGCTCAAAACTTGCCGGAAGATGGCACCACTGAGGTCGATCCATCCGCGGCAATCGTGGCGACCTTCAACCGACCGGTAGTTCCATTAGGTGCAGACCAATCAAATGTTCCGGCAGCATTCTCTGTAGAACCCGTAGCCGAAGGTCGTGGGGAATGGATTAATACCAGTACGTATGCATTTTATCCAGAACCTCCCCTGGCAGGTGGAACAGAATACACTGTCCAGCTAAGCAGCGATTTGACTGGATTGGATGGCAGCCCCTTAGAAAATCGCCTGTCCTGGTCGTTTACAACAACAGAACCAAATATCTTGTCAATTGAGCCTGGTGATGGATCCGGGAATGTCAATCTGGACTCTGAAATTCGATTCACCTTCAACCAGCCCATGGATCCAGACAGCATTGCAAGCGAGTTCACCATGCTGGATGCTGAAAAAGATCGCGTTCGGGGAAAGTTCAGTTGGAATGAGGAAGCTACCGAGTTTGTATTTACCCCCGATAATTTACTGAAACGCGACCGGGTTTATACAATTATCTTAGGTAAAGAGGTTTCATCCAAAGGGGGGACACAAACTGGTATGGAGTACCAGGCAACTCTAGAGACGGTTTCTGAACTTAGGGTGATCGGCAGCGATCCTGCCAATAATGGTCAAAAAGATGTTTACAGCAGCGTGGCGATTGAATTTAATTCGCCAATTAAACCCAAGGACGCAATTAAGTTCATTACAATCAGCCCACCTGTGCTGGACCTGGAAGCATTTGCGGATGAAGAAGAACGAACGATTTGGTTAGGTGGTTTCTATGAACCTGATACAGCCTATACGCTGACTATCTCACCGAACCTGCCGGACAAGTGGAATGGTCGTCTTGGTCAGGAGTATGTTCTCAATTTCCGCACTCGATCCATCGACCCCTCACTCACGGTGACAACTGGTTCAGAGGTGGTGTTCTTGACACCGGA
Source organism: Anaerolineales bacterium (assembly GCA_041558875.1). Classification (GTDB taxonomy): domain Bacteria; phylum Chloroflexota; class Anaerolineae; order Anaerolineales; family UBA4823; genus PFL25. The sequence goes on along the minus strand of JBFFEL010000005.1, from coordinate 43,534 downwards.
GCAGTCAAGCATCATGGTTCAAGTTACCAACCTGCCTGATTTGACCTACTCACTTGGCGTAGTGCCCTTAGAAGATTTCCAGGAGGTTTTGGCCCCTGGGAATTATGAGGCCCGCCAGGCTTATCGACCCGAACGTGAACTCACCTTGCTGCATGAATTGGAAATCCCACCCAACCAGAGCACCCCGGTCGAAATTCCGCTCACTTTGGACGGCGGCCCTCTCGCTGCGGGAATTTATTCACTGCGCTTCAATGTTGGGATCGACAATATCTATCCCGGACCTTACTTCTTAGTGGTCAGCGACATCAATACAACCCTTAAACTAAGCGCCACCGATGTCCTTGTGTGGGCAGTAAATCTAAATGACGGCAGTCTTGTTGAAAGTGCTCCTGTATCAGTTTATTCTGAAAGTGGTGAGCTGCTGGCTCAAGGGCTGACCGATTCGGAAGGGGTGCTCCATACCGAGATTCCAATTCGGGAGATGGAAGATGTTTTTGGGGTTTCTTATGCAATTCTCGGAGAACCGGGCCAAGAGAATTTTTCTGCCGCGCTTTCTAACTGGGGGCAGGGTATTGATGGTGGTAGTTTTGGTTACCGGGTTGATTACACCCCACCTCACCTTGAAGCATATCTTTATACAGACCGCCCCATCTATCGCCCAGGACAAAAAGTTAACTTTAGAGCCATCCTGCGTCAGGTTTACAATGGGCGATATGAACTGCCCGATCAATCCAACCTGATTCTTACTCTGATCAATGATTTTGGTGAACAAATCGCCACCTTAAACTTACCCCTTTCAGAATTGGGGACCACGTATGGATTGTACACTTTGCCAGAGGATATTGAGCCGGGTACCTACCGCTTTACCATCGAAGATGCGCACTTCTCCAGTGTGACCTTCCAGGTGGCAGAATACCGGAAACCAGAGATCGATTTGAGCATTACTTTCCCGGTTGATCAGGCGCTAGCTGGACAGAAAATTGATGCCACGGTTGAGGCGAATTATTTCTTTGGCGCGCCGGCTGGGAATATCCCGGTCAGCTGGGTTCTGTTCCGTTCTCCAGAAGCGTTTTTCTTGCCTGGTTACGAAGTTGGTAAATCAGACACACGCTGGTTATCCGGCTTTCCAGGATTTTTCTTGCCCGGATTCCAGGAGCAGGTCGCTGAAGGTGAAGGGGAGACTGATGCAGCAGGGAATTTGACCCTCGCGCTGGAGATCCCGAATGCTGATGAGCGCTACCGTTATACGCTTGAGGTGATTGCCACAGATGAAAGTGGAATTCCAATCAGCTCACGCGCGGACTTATTGGTAAATCCCGACGAGTTTTTTATCGGCCTGCGGCCAGATTCCTGGTCCAGCCAGGTGGGGAGGGAAACCGGTTTCGAGGTGCAGGTCGTGGATTGGGAAAAAGAACCGGCTGGGGAACAAGTCTTATCGGCCGAGTTCAACAAAGTTGTTTGGGAACGAATTGAACCAGAACCTGGTGATTTGCACGGCTTCCCGACTTATGAAACTCGCTATACACCGGTGGGCAGCACCGATTTTGTCACCGGCGTGGATGGTAAAGCCCGGATTGCTTTTATTCCTCCTGAACCAGGTACATATGAGCTGCAGGTCAGCGGCCGGGGTAGTCCCGGCGATAACGCGGTCACGCAGATAATATTATGGGTGGGAGGTCCCGGGCAGGCGGTGTGGCCCAATTTGCCCAACCAACGCTTGCGACTGACGGCGGATAAAGATTCTTACCAGCCAGGAGAAACTGCGCAGGTGTTTGTACCGAATCCTTTTGGTGACGGTGCGATGGCCCTGGTCTCCATAGAACGTGGAATCCTCTTTGAACATTTAGTAGTGCCGGTAAATGGCGCTGGGATCGATATTCCAGTGCAATTAGGGGATGAGCAGGCGCCGAACGTCTATGTTTCTGTGACGTTAATCAAGCCGGATAGGGAGGGTGCAGCTGATTTTCGCCAGGGCTATCTTGTGCTGCCGGTGGACCCGGTTGAGCAATCATTGAATGTATCGTTGACCAGTGATCCGGTGGTGGTGGAGCCTGGCGGGAAAATTGCCTTGAACCTGCAGGTAAGCGATGCTCAGGGGAATCCAGTCCAAGGGGAATTCTCGCTCTCGGTAGTCGACCTGGCTGTTCTCGCCCTGGCAGAGCCGAATACCCCAGAAATCGTCTCTGCGTTTTACGGTGAGCAGCCGCTGGGGGTTAACACGAGTCTCAGTCTGGCAGCTGCGACCCACCTTCGCCCATCGATGGTTGAGGGGATCGGTGGGGGTGGCGGCGGCGAACTTGCCCCACCAATCCAGGTAAGAGAGGAATTTCTGGATACCGCATATTGGAATGCCGATGTCATGACGGATGCGGAAGGTAAGGCATTCGTGATTGTGACCTTGCCAGATAATCTGACCTCTTGGCAGCTCGATACTCGCGGTGTGACTGCAGAGACAAAAGTTGGTCAGGATGATGGACTGGTTATCAGCACGAAGGATTTGCTGGTGCGACCGGTGACACCGCGCTTCTTGGTGGTTGGTGATCATGCGCGGTTAGCTGCTGTTGTTCACAATAACACCCCAAATGATCTGCAAGTTGAAGTTTCTTTGCAGGCAGCCGGATTCGATCTGGACGACCCAAGCCTGGCGATACAGAATATCAACATCCCCTCAGATGGCAGAGAACGGATTGAGTGGTGGGGGACCCCAGGAGAGGTGGAGGAAATTGATCTGGTATTTAATGCCAGCGCTGGCGAATTACAAGATGCCACCCGACCACCCTGGGGAAACATACCGGTTTTACGATATAACGCCCCACAAACTTTTGGCACCTCGGGAATCCTTGAAGATGGCGGTGAGTTGCTCGAATTAGTGAGCCTGCCGCGCTCGTTTGACCCAGAGGGCGGGGCACTGAATCTGGAGATGGCGCCTTCTCTAGGTGCCGCCATGTTGAGCGCGCTGGAAGTGGTTGATTTTTATCCGCATGCCAACACCGAGCAAGCTGTATCGCGCTTCCTGCCAAATTTAGAGACCTTCCGGGTGATCCAGGACTTCGGATTGGACGAGCCGGGGCTTCAATCACGGTTAGACCAGCTGCTGGAGGATTCTCTCGAGCATTTGCAAGTTCAGCAGAACTCTGATGGTGGTTGGGGCTGGTGGCAGGGCAATCCGAGTGACACCTATATTACTGCTTATGTGCTCTTCGGTTTAATCCGGGCTCAAGAAGCGGGTGTAGAGGTAGAGTCGGGCGTTATTGCTGCTGCGATAGATTACCTGACTGCCTCACTCCCGCTGCCAGAAATGCTGGCTGAAACCTGGCAGTATGATCGTCTGGCATTCGTGCATTTTGTCCTCTCCCAGGCAGGCGAAGGTGATATGGTCGGCATAGCCACCTTATATGAAGAGCGCTTCCGCTTAAACCCCTGGGCGCAGGCACTGCTGGCGCTATCAATTGAAACCGTCTCCCCCGGAGATGAGCGGGTGCAAACCCTACAATCAGAATTGGCTGGAGACGCGGTCCGCTCTGCAACCGGCGCACATTGGGAGAATCAGGAACCTAGCTGGGAGAATATGAGCACAACGCTTCAATCTACGGCGGTAGTGCTTTACGCGCTTGCCAGTCAAGATCCGGCTTCACCCTTGGTTGCAGAGGCGACGCGATACCTGATGGCTCACCGTGCTGCATCTGGCGCCTGGACTTCCTCCTATGAAACCGCATGGACTTTAATGGCTCTGGCAGCGGTAATGCAAGGGACTGGAGAGCTGAGCGGCGAATTTGATTTTTCGGCTGTATTCAATGATTCTCCCCTGGTTGCCGGAGAAGCTAGTGGAATATCGCAGCTGACCCCGGTTGAAGCCGAGGTTCCTGTTCAAAATATGTATGCGGATGCGCCGAACAGTTTATCGTTGCAACGCAGTCAAGGCGTGGGTAGGTTGTATTACAATGCTCATCTCAATGTTTTTCAACCCGTGGAAGAAATATCTCCCCTTGATAAAGGGATCAACATAACCCGCGCATATTACCCTGCTGGGGGCGAATGTAATGAAGATGCATGCCCGTCTATCGGGTCAGCACAGACTGGAGAACTGGTGACCGTACGGTTGACACTAACCATACCAGAGACAACTTACTACCTGCTGGTCGAAGATTATTTCCCTGCGGGAGCGGAAGTCTTAGATGTTAGCCTGAAGACAACCCAATCTGAGGTAGATACGCAATTCAATCCTCAGGCACCCTTTGAACAGGGCTGGGGATGGTGGTATTTTAACGCTCCTCAGGTGTTTGATGATCGCATCTCCTGGTCAGTTGATTGGCTGCCTGCGGGAACTTATGAATTCACCTATCAATTTGTACCGGTGCTGCCGGGAGAATACAGGGTGATGCCAGCCCGCGCATACCAGAATTATTTCCCGGAAGTGCAAGGTAACAGCACAGGTGATATTTTCGAAATCACCGACTGAGGCCCTTTCAACTGGGACTAATTTCCCCTTCTATCATGGATAGGTGAAAGTTTATACTGGTATCTGCGGAGATGTGATTGGGTTTACCAATGGCAACATCCTGGGATCAGGCGTGGTAAGCTTAACCGAGTTAGGATATGGGTTTGTTTAGATAACCATCGAGGTAATCATGTCTGACAAGAATAAACGTTCGGTAGTAAATTCCGGAGGGGGTGGGGTATTCAACGAAATATCAAATCATTTTAAGCTTGTATTTCGTTTGATTCGCGATCCACGGGTCAATCTTTTCTTGAAGCTGATCCCGATAGCAACGTTATTTTATCTGGTAATCCCAGATTTGATCATTGGTCCGATCGATGATGCAGCCATTATTGGGTTCGGACTTTTCATCTTCGTTGAACTCTGTCCCCAGGATGTTGTCGAAGAACACAGGGCTGCCCTGGCTGGTACCATCCCGGGTGAATGGAGGGACCCGCAAGGTATTGACGATGATGATATCGTGGATGCCGAATTCGCCGAGGAAGATTAAGTATCCGGCAGGCTCAGAGGAATAATTGATTCGCTTTTATTTAAAGTTCATCCTGTGTTTATTATCGGTTTTGGTGATCAGCGCTTGTGGGGGTTCTCTTGAGGCAATAACACAAACTTCGCCCTCAACAGCCCATGCTGACACACCCACAGTTGAAATATCGCGCACTGCTACAGCCAGTAACCCGCAATCCCCTGAACCAAATGTGCCTGAACCTACGGCAACTGAAACAATAGCTCTAACCGATATTCCCGAGCCAACCCCAACAGAAACCATAACCAGCGCTGCAGAATTCCCCAATCCGGATTCTTATCAATGGAGTCTAATCGTCAGCGGTTTGAATCGGCCTATCGGTTTAGCTAACGCGGGTGATGACTCAGGGCGATTGTTTATCCTGGAACAAGCCGGGATAATCCGCATCCTCAAGGAGAATCAGCTGCTCGCGGAACCCTTCCTGGATATCACCGACCGGGTGGGGTGCTGCGGAGAGCGCGGCTTATTGGGCCTGGCTTTCCACCCACAATATAGTGTAAATGGGTTTTTCTTGGTTAATTACACCGATCTAAATGGAGATACGGTGATCGCCCGGTTTCAGGTAACCGAGCAAATTGACCAGGCTGACCCTGATAGTGAAGTCAAACAACTGGTTGTGGAACAACCTTATCCCAATCATAATGGTGGGGGGCTGGCATTTGGACCTGATGGTTACCTGTATATCGGATTGGGGGATGGCGGTAGCGGGGGTGATCCACTCGGGAATGCACAAAACAGGGACGTCCTCCTGGGTAAATTATTACGCCTGGATGTGGATCAAAGTGATCCTTATGCCATTCCTTCCGACAACCCTTATGCCCAAGGCGGCGGAGCCCCGGAAGTATGGGCTTATGGATTACGCAATCCCTGGCGTTTCTCCTTTGACCAGCTGACAGGAGATCTTCTGCTTGGAGATGTCGGTCAGGGTTCATGGGAGGAGATCGATTATCTACCGGCCGGTGATCCTGGTGGGGTAAACTTTGGTTGGAACTACAGGGAAGGAGCCCAACCATATGGCTCTTCAACCGTCCCGCAAGAAATTGAGCTTACTGATCCGGTGGCAGTATACGGTCGCGATCAGGGCTATTCGGTAACCGGGGGTGTGGTTTACCGGGGAGTTCAGCTGCCCGATTGGCAGGGAATATACTTTTTTGGGGATTATGGCTCGGGGTTGATCTGGGGCTTGCTGCGTACAGAAGATGGATCCTGGCAGAACAGGGTACTGTTTGAGACTGGCGCCAGCATTACCTCCTTTGGAGAGGATGAAAGCGGGGAAGTTTATTTTGTAAGTTATCAAGGTGGGATATACCAACTTATTAATCAGTAGAAAATTATTGAGAATTTCCAAATGTACAAAAAAATTGCAATTTTTTCGTTATTTGCTGGCTGCCTGGCGGGATTAATTTTTACCACGCGCACTGAGAGCACAGCCTCTGCCAGTTTTCAAGTGAGCGATTCACAACTGGGTCTCCCCGGTCTCAACACTTCATCAAAACAAACATCTTTTCTTCCAATAGTAATCGAGGGAATTGAAAGAACTGTCTATCTTCGCTTCGCGGTGATCGGGGATTATGGCACCGGAAATCAGAAAGAAGCGGACGTGGCGGCCTTGATAAAAAGCTGGAATCCTGACTTCATCATCACCACCGGGGATAATAATTATCCAGATGGTGCTGCCAGCACGATCGACGAAAATATTGGGCAGTTCTTCCACGAATTTATCGCGCCTTATAAAGGCAGCTACGGTGAAAGTGGACAGGAAAATCGCTTTTTCCCCAGCCTAGGCAATCATGATTGGCATGCCATAGATGTCCAGCCGTACCTGGACTATTTCACCCTACCGGGCAATGAACGCTACTATGACTTCTCCTGGGGTGCGGTACACTTTTTTGTGTTGGACAGCGATTCGGATGAACCAGATGGATCGGACAGCAGCTCGGTACAGGCAGCCTGGCTGCAATCGCAGTTGGTTGCTTCAAACAGCCCCTGGAAGATCGTCTACTTTCACCATTCACCTTACTCATCAGGCATGCATGGGCCAATCGAGAGAATGCAGTGGCCGTTTGCTCAATGGGGTGCAGATGTGGTTATTTCCGGGCATGACCATACTTACGAACGCATCTCCAAAGACGGCATTTATTATTTTGTCAATGGGTTAGGGGGCGCAGGTATTTATGATTTCAACGGTATTATCGACGGCAGCCAGGTGCGCTACAACGAAGATTATGGCGCCATGCTGGTTGAAGTGGGCAGGGAGTTGATGCGCTTCAAATTCATCAACCGTCAGGGAGTGGTGATTGATGATTTTGAACTCCACCAATCTGCGACGATTTCTAATCCCCAAGTCTCCCAAGCTGATCCATGAGTCAAAACCAATTTAATTTTTACTAACGAGGTGAATTAACCAGGACTATGATCAACACCAGAAGACTCTTGCGATTGACGATTTGGGCGATTGTATTCTCAGCAGCTTTCAATGTTTTGCTTGCCGCCTGTACTGCCGCTCCGCAGCCGACGGAAACACTGGTTCCGTCTCCGTTGCCCAGTCAGACTTCTACGCCGACTCCAATCAAACCGACTGCAACCGCTTCTGCAACGAGCACTCCTACCGAGACGCCCGCTACGCCAACACCAACTGAAGAGCCGGTTGGAGAAAGTGTACGCTTCGCGGTAATTGGGGATTACGGATCCGGAAATAAGAATGAGGCGGATGTGGCCGCATTGATAAACAGCTGGAATCCAGATCTGATCATCACCACAGGGGATAATAACTATCCTGATGGTGAGGCGGAAACGATCGACGAACACGTCGGCCAATTCTACTCCGAATTCATTGCACCTTATTACGGCAGCTACGGGGAGGGTGGGCAGGAAAATCGCTTCTTCCCCAGCCTGGGCAACCACGATTGGCATGCCAAAGATGCCCAGCCCTATCTGGATTATTTCACCCTGCCGGGCAATGAACGCTACTATGACTTTACCTGGGGGCCTATACACTTTTTCGCGTTAGATAGCGATTCGGATGAGCCAGATGGCGCTAACAGCAGATCTATTCAAGCGAACTGGCTGGAAGTGGGCTTGGCTGAATCTGATAGCATCTGGAAGGTGGTTTACCTGCACCATGCACCATATTCATCTGCCAGACACGGTCCCAGGGAAAGAACCCAATGGCCGTTCGCGGAATGGGGAGCAGATGTGGTCTTCGCTGGACACGACCATACTTATGAACGTATCTTCAAAGACGGCATTTATTATTTTGTCAATGGGTTGGGAGGCGCAAGTATTTATGATTTCAACGTTATTATCGAGGGTAGCCAGGTGCGCTACAACGAAGATCATGGCGCCATGCTGGTTGAGGTGAATGAACAGATCATGCATATTCAATTTATCAACCGGGCAGGTGAAGTGATTGATGATGTCCAACTGGCGAAATCTGAGTCGTAAGCTTTGTGCCTAAAAATCCGATCGAGAGACCATTGAAAAATGGTTTATAAACTTTTGGTACATGCTGTTTAATAACGTAATAACCTACCCCAGAGTCGGCCTCAGGATAATTCTCTCGTTGTTGGCCTTCTTGCTGGCAAGCTGCAGCTTTTCACCTCCACTCCCGCTGCCAACTGACACTCAGCGGCCTTCACCGCTTCCCAGCGATCTACCAGCTCCAACACCAGTCCCCCCGACACTGACTCCAGTTAAACCGACAACCACCTATCCAGCAACAGGAACTCCCACACAAACAGATATTCCCCCCACACCAACTGAGACAAAACCTCCCCAGATATTGCGTTTTGCAGTAATTGGTGATTACGGCAGCGGAAACCAGGACGAGAGGGACGTGGCGGACCTGGTGAAAAGCTGGGATCCAGATTTGATCATCACCACGGGAGATAATAATTATCCTGATGGCGCGTCCAGTACAATTGATGAAAATATTGGTCAGTTCTACCATGAGTATATAGCTCCCTACCAAGGCAGTTATGGAGCAGGAGGGCAGGAGAATCGTTTCTTTCCCAGCCTGGGCAATCATGACTGGAATACCGATCAAGCAGGACCGTACCTGGAATATTTCACCCTGCCGGGCAATGAACGATACTATGATTTCATCTGGGGACCAGTCCATTTTTTCGCCATAGACAGCGATTCGCGCGAGCCAGATGGCGTGGGCAGGTCATCTGTACAGGCGCTGTGGTTGCAATCCCGGCTGGAAGAATCGACGAGTCCCTGGAAAATCGTTTATTTCCATCATGCGGCATACTCATCCGGCTTTCACGGCAACGTTGATTGGATGCAGTGGCCGTTTGCTGAATGGGGGGCTGATGTGGTCCTGTCGGGGCATGATCACACTTACGAACGCATCTCAAGGGGTGGGATAACCTACTTTGTTAATGGCTTGGGAGGCATGTCGCGCTACACATTTATTGTGCCTGTCGATGGCAGCCAGGTGAGATACAATCGTGATTATGGGGCGATGCAGGTCGAGGCCAGTGAGAGCACTATCCAATTCCAGTTTGTCAACCGGCTGAACGAGGTGATCGATACATTTGAGATCACAAGGTAGACTGTGAAACCTGAAAGTTTATTAGACGCGGATGAACGCTGAAAACGCGGATTTTCATGAAGTCCTTGGAAATTATCTATATTGAAAAACCAAGAGATTGGTTACAAGGCAAATAACGCCTACGAGGGCCTGCACCGAGCTTGTCCAAGTGGGCAAGACTACGCATTTCTTAATTAAAAGAAGGCCAGGAAACGAGAAATTCTATTAATCTTCTCTTAATGCCTTGACACAATTCCTGGCTCCATGGTAGACTTCCGCCATTGTAGATTGAAAAGGAGTCGCAGTTTAATGTTCAAAGCACTTGCTTACATTACCCGAATTCGCCGTGCCGCGTCCGTTAGCGGTAAGGCTTTTTCCTTCTCGGAGTGCGCCTACTGATCAAACGGTCAACTGGATTTTAGGAATTTGACAGCCACGGGTGTACTCCACTCCCGTGGCTTTTTATATCAATATGCCATCGCCTGCCACGGGAAATACCGTGGCTTTTTTGTCGTCAGTGGAAGGAGTTCGTGATGACACAAGCAATAATCATCGAAAACATCGTCAAAAAATTTGGAAAACCTGGTGGATCTCTCTGGAAGCAGTTCCTGAAGCCAGGGGAAAATGGCCACAAGCCCCTGATCATTGCTGTCGATAGGGTCTCATTCGAGGTTGAGCAGGGTGAGATCTTTGGGGTGCTTGGCCCCAATGGGTCGGGAAAATCGACTCTGATCCGGCTCATTGCCACTCTACTGCTGCCAGATGAGGGCCATATCAAGGTGTTTGGCTACGATGTTGTCAAGCAGCCGGTGGAAGTGCAAAGGCTGATCAACCGTGTTTCTGTGGAAGCCAGCTTTTTCAAGAAGCTATCCCCAATGGAAAACTTGCTGTATGGGGCACGCTTATACGGCATGAGCGGGAAAGAAACCAGGATGCGTGTTGAAGAAATCCTGCTCCGCCTGGGGTTGAAGAAGCGATCGATTTACAAGCCCATGGAGGAGATGTCACGCGGTATGCAGCAGAAAGTCGCGATCGCTAGAGCATTGCTCTCTCGTCCGCAGTTGTTGTTGATGGATGAGCCGACGACCGGGCTAGACCCCCGTTCAAAAAGGGAAGTCCAGGCGGTGATCAATGAACTCAACGAGGAATCGGGCACCACTATCCTGCTCACTACTCACGACATGGTGGAAGCAGATAACCTGTGCGACCGGATCGCGATCATCGACAGCGGCAAGATCGTGGCATTGGATAATCCCGGAGGTTTGAAAAAGATCATCTCGCCGAACGGGCATGAACCGACCCTTGAAGACGTATTCCTTGAACTGACCGGCAAAGAACTGGTGAGCGAGGAAACTGACTGAAACCAGGCCCAATAAATTCGGGCAAATGAACGAGAGGTAGAAGATTATGGCGACTTTAATGCATGAATTTAGAGCAACTTATGCGTTTGTGGAACGCAACGCCAACCTGGTGAAGCGCTACCTGTCCTGGGAGGTGGTCTGGTTGGCTTACTCTATAGCCAACAGCCTCTCAGTCAGTTTCATCGGCATTGGTATGGAGCAGCTCAGTGGGAACAGTATTGATGGCCAGTACATGGTGCTTTTCCTGGTGATCGGCACGTTAGTCTGGCGGTACCTCTCCATAATTTTCTACTGGATCACAGACATTATCGGGATGGAACGCTGGGAAGGTACGATCGAATACACCCTGATGGCACCAGTCCGGCGCGTCACCCATATGGCCGGACAGACATTTTTTGCGGTTTTTTACAGCTTGATCTTCTCAAGCATCATCCTGGTTGTGACCGTATTCTTGTTTGATCTTGACATGACCGGTGCGAACTTATTTGGTGGGCTGATGATGCTTCTCGTAGGCAGCCTGTCGTTCATCGGTGTGGGTATCATGGGTTCTGTCCTGCCGCTGCTTTTCCCAGAGCGAGGCTCACAGATGACCCACGTGATCATTGCGGTGCTGCTGTTGGTATCGGGTGTCTACTACCCGGTCAGTGTGCTGCCGGAATTCCTGCAGAAATTGGCAGTGTTCAGTCCGGCTACGTATGTGTTGGATGGCACCCGCCTGGCCCTACTGGATGGTGCCTCAACTCGCGAGCTGTGGCCTTTTATCTGGCCCACATTGATTCTGGGGCTGCTTGCGATCCCCCTGGGCTTATGGATCTTTGGAATAGCAGAGCGCTACGCGAAGAGGGCTGGCAAGCTGCACCGGAATGGTTGAGAAGAATTGAGCAATGAGAACTAAGTTGTTGAAAATGGAGCATTGAGATGGAAAATCTACTACCAGAAGGGTACTCTTCACGCCCGGCGAACAAGGGTGATGTAGAGGCAGCAGTTGAGATGTTCAATGCAGATGCCAGGCATTTTGTAGGAGTGGAGACATTCATCCTGAACGAGATGGCTACTGAATGGAGCACACCAGGGTTTAACCAAGTAACAGATTCCAGGATTGTCATCTCCCCGCAAGGTCAGGTAGTTGGCTACTGTGATGTTTGGGATATGAAACCTCATATCTCGATCGACTGTTGGGGCAGGGTGCACCCAGATCATACAAACCTGGGGATCGGATCCTACCTGGTGCAATGGGCGCAAAATAGGGCAAGGCAGGCCATACCCAAAGCACCTCCAGAAGCTAGGGTAGTAATGGAATACTCGACAATTACCTTAAACCAGGCTGCTGAGGAATTGTTTGAAGAGGCTGGCATGCAGAGGGTTAGATACTTCTTCCGCATGGTAATTGATTTGGATAATCTTCCCCCTGAACCACAATGGCCGGAAGGGATTGAAATCCGCCCGATTGTGCTTGGTAAGGATGAGTGGTCGATGACTGAGGCGGTAGTTGAAGCATTCAAAGATCACTGGGGGCATGTTGATAGGCCTATTGAAGAGGAGTATGAACGCTGGATGCATCATATCAAGAATAATGATGATTTCGATCCAGCACTGTATTTCCTGGCCTGGGATGGTGACCAGGTAGCTGGGGCAGTGCTGTGCTGGCCCAAGTCGGATGAGGATCCTGATATGGGCTGGGTGGATGTGCTCTGTGTGCGCCGTCCGTGGCGAAAACGAGGGCTGGGATTAGCACTCTTGTCCTATGCATTTGGTGTGTTCCTCCAGCGAGAAAAAATGAGGGTTGGTTTAGGGGTAGACGCCGAGAATATCACTGGTGCTTTACGCCTGTACGAACGAGCTGGGATGCATTCTGATCCCAACCGTACTAATGCAGCTTATGAGAAAGAACTGCGTCCAGGCATAGATATGAGAACCCAGCAAGTTGAGGAGGCGCGAGCCTAAATGGCGACAGAGATGTCCGGGAAGTCAAAATTGGTCGAGGGGACCAGTCCCGCTCGTGCAAAAGCAGCGCCGCTGATATCCAGAAAGCTGCTCTTGTTCATGGTAGCCATGGTGCTGGCCAACACCGGTGGCAGCATGTATGGTCCGCTGCTGCCGCTCTATTTGAAGGAGCTGAACGCCAGTGTGGTCCAAATAGGGCTGTTCTTCACCCTGGTTCAAATCATCCCGCTGGCGCTGCAAATATTGGGGGGTTGGATTTCAGACTCTTTGGGGCGCTTACGCAGCATCGCCATGGGCAGCGTGGCAGGAGTCTTCTCCTATGTAGGGTTGATCCTGGCGCCAACCTGGCAGTGGGTGTTGGTCGGAGAAGGTCTGTCGTCAATCACGCGTTCATTGGTCGGTCCCAGCTTTAGCGCCTTCATTGCGGAAGAATCAGCTGAAGAGAGCCGGGCACGTGTTTTTGGGATCACTGAGACCATCTTCATGATTGTGGCAGTGATTGGACCACCCCTGGGTGGGTGGTTGGCGGATACTTACGGTTTCCGAATCATGCTGGGAGTTGCTGGCGGCTTGTACTTCATCGCAACCATAATCCGTATTGGGATGGCGCGCAGTGCCGCCAGGACCGTGGAATCGGATCCCCAAAAACTATCCATGGTCAGTTTGAAACGGGATCTGGGATTGATGTTCGGCATGATCATGGCTGGAGGACTGGTTACCTGGATTCTGCTCACTGATGGTGTGCGGGACGTGGCATTCTCAATGTCGTTTACGCTGATCCCGGTTTACCTGCAAGACCTCGGTGGTATGTCAATCCAACAAATCGGGTGGCTCGAGTCGATCTTTGGCATCTTCATGATGTTGACCACCATGCCGGCAGGTTGGCTGGCGGACAAGAAGGGGGACCGGGTGCCGATTGTGCTAGGATTTCTGTTTGAGTTCATCGCCATGATGACCTTCATCCGGGTGGCTGATTTTACCGGATACGTGATCGCCTGGGCTTTGTTTGGGTTGGGGGTCGGCTTGATGTCACCGGCTTACCAATCCCTGATCAGCAAAGCTGTTCCGGAGAAGATGCGGGGAACAGCATTCGGATTATTTCAAACCAGCCTGGGAGTGATCTCTCTGCCTGCCCCCTGGATAGGTGCTCAATTGTGGGAACGGGTGAGCCCACGCTTCACCTTTTCACTAACTGCCTGGCTGGGCTTGCTGTCAATTATCCCGGTATGGTTTAAGTTTAGACTGCCGGAGAATGATGAGCAAACCGAAACGAATCAATAATATACGAAGTTATTGGGTTGAGAGGAAGATAAAATGGTTACAGAAGCAGTGAAAGTGGAAAGAATAGATTTGCCTTATGCCCCGGATCTACAAGGCTTGATCTTTCGCCACTTCCGGGGAAAATCTGATTATCAAAATATCCTGGACATGATCAACGCCAGCAAACAAGCCGACCAGGTCGACCGGACTGATTCGCTGGAAGATATCGCCCGTTATTACGAACATCTCAATAATTGTGATCCATACCAGGATATGATCTTCGCCGAAGTTGATGGTCAAACGATCGCCTATGGTCGCGGTGAATGGGTTGTGGATGAGGAAGATCGCTGGTTGGGCTTTCACATCGCGTTTTCGCACCCGGATTGGCGCAGGAAGGGCATTGGCACTGCCATGCTGCGCTATATGGAGAAACACCTGCGGGATAAATCTCTTGAGCTCCTGGACGAGGGCGTGATCAATGAAGATATACCTCGATATCTGGAGACATTTACCTCCGATACGGAGACAGATAAGGAGCGGTTGCTGAATCAGGCAGGTTACGAACCAGTGCGCTTCGCTTACTCGATGGTGCGGCCTTTATCTGAGCCGATAAACATCACCCCAATGCCGGAAGGTCTTGAGATTCGCACTGTAAAACCGGAACAATTTCGACAGGTATGGGAAGCGGACCAGGAGGCTTTCAAGGATCACTGGGGGTACGTCGAGGGTACAGAGGTGGATTACCAGCGCTGGCTAAAGGACCCGCTCAACGATCCTGAATTATGGAGAGTTGCCTGGGATGGCGATGAGGTCGCCGGCATGGTGTTAAATTTATTGCACGAAGAGGAAAACAAGGAATATAATCGACTGCGCGGTTGGACGGAAGATATAAGCGTTCGCAAACCCTGGCGGCGGCAGGGCCTGGCTCGGTCACTGCTGACACGCAGCATGCAGATGTTCAAGGATATGGGTATGGATCACGCCGCTTTGGGTGTCGACACGCAGAATACAAACGGTGCCCTGAATCTTTACGAGAGCGTTGGTTTTGTCGTAGAGAAGCTGCACACCACCTATTGGAAGGATTTATAGCAGGGTGTCCAGATCGTTTACAATCATGCTTGGTGTTAAATCCTGATCCAAGGAGAAGGTATGCCGATTCGAGCGGTTATTTTTGATCTGGGTGGCGTGTTGGTCCGCACTGAGGATCGCACTGCGCGCAACAAGCTGGCAGAGCGGGTGGGGCTCACTTATGATGAACTCAGCGCGCTGGTCTTCGACAGCCAGAGTGCCCTCCAGGCGACCAGAGGCGAGATCACTACTGAAGAACACTGGGATGAAGTGCGCAAGAAACTTGGCCTGCGCAAAGAGGAATTTCCCCGGGTGCCATTGGAATTCTGGGGGGGTGATAGATTGGATGAAAATCTGGTTAATTACCTCCGCGACCTTCGCCCGCGGTATAAAACCGCCCTGTTAAGCAATGCCTGGGATGATCTGCGCCAGATGATCGAGGAAGTTTGGGGATTCGATAATGCCTTCGATCGAATGGTGATCTCGGCGGAAGTCGGTCTGGTAAAACCTGATCGCAAGATCTATGAGCGAGTTCTCTCGGAGTTGGAAGTAAAACCTGCAGAGGCGGTTTTCGTGGATGATTTTCCAGAGAACGTTGCTGGTGCTAAGGCGGTGGGTTTAAAAGCGATTCAGTTTTTCTCTCCAGAACAAGCCCTGCAAGACCTGGAGAGGTTGCTTAATGGATAATAACTTCTCAATTATCAAGGACGGAAATTGGCGATATTTTCCGTCCTTGGTTTATTTTGTAAACAAGCTGGAGGAAACGTCCAATGAACCTCACTGACCTTACTCTGACTGAAACTTCCGACTTGATTGCCAACCAGGAGGTATCATCTAAGGAGCTGACTCAGGCCCACCTCGACCGTATCTCCAGACTTGAACCTGAGCTGAACTGCTTCATAACCCAAACTCCGGAACTGGCACTTGAACGAGCCAGGCAGGCAGACGCAGAGATCCGGAGCGGTGAGGTTCGCGGCCCGCTGCACGGCATCCCGATCGCGTTGAAAGATCTTTTCGAGACAAGAGGCGTCACCACGACCGCTGGATCGCTATTTTTTAGGGACAGGATTCCGGAGGAGAATGGAGTCGTTGTTGAGCGTTTGGAGGCTGCTGGTGCTGTTAACCTGGGAAAACTCAACATGCACGAAATCGCCCTAGGGGTGACCAATAATAACCCGCATTTCGGACCTTGCCGTAATCCCTGGGATTTAGACCGATCACCAGGAGGCTCCTCTGGAGGCAGCGGGTCGGCATTGGCGGCTGGCTTGTGCATGGGCTCGATGGGCAGCGACACTGGCGGCTCAATCCGCATCCCGGCCTCATTATGTGGAATTGTCGGACTCAAACCCACGTATGGGCGAATCAGCCTGCGAGGGGTGGTGCCCTTGAGCTGGAACCTGGATCACCCTGGCCCAATGGCGCGCAGGGTAAATGATGTCGCCATGCTCCTGCAGGAGGTTGCTGGGTATGATCCGCAAGATCCGGCCTGTGTGGATATGCCTGTGCCGGATTATCTGGTGCAGTTGACCGGAGGTGTGCGCGGTTGGCAGATTGCACTAGCCGAGGACCAGTTCTTCAGCAAGGGGGAAGCCGAAATATTGTCCCTGGTACGAAATGCGGCAGAGGTGTTTGCCAGCCTGGGTGCACAAATCAGCGTAGTGGAATTCCCTGGTGCTTATGAAGCTGCGCGAGACAACGGGTTGTTGGTCACCAGCGATGCGGCCGCCTTTCACAAGGAACGCCGTGCAGAGCAACCTGAAATGTTTGGCGATGATATTCGTCAGCGGTTAGAGGCAGGAGCAGCATATACCTCCAGTGAATACAGCCTGGCTCGCAGAAACCAGTCTGTGTCGCGCCGGAAATTCGAGAATTTTTTCAATGATTACGATCTGCTATTAACTCCTACGACGCCAATCACGGCTCCATATTTGGCAGGTCCAGATGCGGTCGAACAAGCAGCTAAACTGACTCGTTTCACGGCGCCTTTTAACTTGACAGGGCTGCCGGCCATTTCCATACCCTGCGGTTTTACTTTTCAGGGTTTACCGGTGGGATTACAGATTGTCACCCGACCATGGGGAGAGGCTGCGCTGCTGCGGGCTGCTTATGCATTTGAAAGGGCGACTGATTGGCATAAACGACGGCCGGATTTATCACAGTAAGCATCTCTTTTATGGAAATTGAAGTTGCCCTCGCGTCCCTTAAAGAGAAAATCATCCCGCGAAACTTGCTGCAGTACTATCTTTATGAGTTCAGCACCATTGATGGCGAGGAGAGGATATAAGATGATGATACAGGTATGTTCGTTTATCCATATCTGGATCGCTACTGGGCTGAGTCGGATCGATAACCATTCATCGTGCGAACCAAAGGCAAATTAGCCGGCTTTGCGATGGTAAGAAAGGGCTCATATTTTCCGCGTTCAGATGGTGAATCCACAAAAGGGATGCTTATCGCTTAGTTTCTCGTGATGGAAAAATACCGCCGGCAAGGCATTGGAACCAATGTCGTTGCGCAGCTTTTTCATCGGTTTCCCGGTCGTTGGGAGGTCGCTCAGGTAAGCGACAATCACAATGGGCAGGTATTGGGGACTCCGTGATCGACAAATACTGCATGGGGAATTACGAAGAGATCCAACTGGATAACGAAATTTGGGAATGGCCAGTGCAGGTACTCGATAATAAGAACCTGCTCCAGGAATAATCTGGCTCAACTGTCAAACTTGAGCAAACGCATGGCGTTCAAGGCGACGACTATCGTGCTGCCTTCGTGAATGATGACTGTTAACCCCAGCCCAGCCCATCCAAGTAGCGCGGAAATCATCAGGAAGAAAATCACCCCCAAAGCGATCGCCAGGTTCTGCTTGATTAAGCTGAGAGTGGCGCGACCCAAGCCGACGGCAAAAGGTAGCCTGGCAAGCTGGTCGGACATCAGTACAACGTCGGCGGTCTCCAGGGCTACATCCGTGCTGGCGCCTCCAAGGGCAATGCCAACTGTTGCCCTGGCCAGGGCGGGCGCATCATTGACGCCGTCTCCCACCATCCCGATCTCTTGATAACGATCAACCAGGGAATCGACTGCCGTCACCTTGTCCTCCGGCATCAACTCGGCCTGGAATTCGTCTATACCCGCCTGTCCGGCAATGTAAGACGCGGCCTGCTGGTTATCTCCTGTCAACATCACCGTATGCTGCAAGCCCAGGTTATGCATGGATTCAACCGTAGATTTGATATCCGGGCGGATTGTATCTGCGACCGCGAATAACCCCAGCAGCTCCTCTCCACGTCCAATGGCCATCGTGGTTTTTCCTTGTGCTGATAGCAGCCCGTTTTGGGCAATGACGTCTGGGGGGAGGTGGATGTGCGCATCTTTTAGCATGCCAATATTGCTGATCCAGACCCGCTCATCCTGGAAACGGGCACGCATCCCGCTACCGGTCAGGGATTCAACTTGACTGACTTTGGGAAAAGTCAGCTGTCGCTCGTTCGCTTCCTGGACGATGGCGTTCGCGATTGGGTGAGCAGATTGGCGTTCAATGGCCGCAGCCAGGGAAAGCAACTCGGATTCATTCATCGAGTTGGTGGGGAAAATATCTGTAAGCTGTAAATTACCTTTGGTTATCGTGCCAGTTTTATCAAAGGCCATGGCTTTTATCTGACCAAGGTTTTCCAGGTACACCCCTCCTTTGACCAGGACGCCATTGCGGGCTGCCTGGGCTACGCCGGCCATAATTGCAGCTGGCGTACCCAAGGCTAGTGCGCAGGGAGATGCTGCGACGAGAAGTACCATCGCCCGGGCGAAAGATTCTTGAAAGGGGACTCCAAGTAATGGAGGGATGATTATCAGCAACAGGTCGCCAATTAATACGATCGGCACAAACCACTGCATAAAGCGCTCAGTAAACTGTTGAGTGGGTGACTTGCCAGCCTGAGCTTGCTCAACCATCTGTGTGATGCGAGCCAGAGTGCTGTCTTTGGCCAGGCGGGTTACCTCGACCTCGAGGGCTCTTTCACCATTCAGGGATCCGGCGAAGACCCGGTCGGAGATGGTCTTGTCGACAGGTAATGATTCTCCGGTGACAGGCGATTCGTCAACACTGGATGTTCCAGCGATGATTTGACCGTCAACGGGGATCCGGGTGCCAGGCCGGACGACGACCACATCGTTCAGGATGAGTTCTTCGACAGAAATTTCAACCTGGTGGGCCCCTCTTTTGACCAAGGCGGTTTTTGGCGTCAGGTCAGCCATGGCGCTTATCGCATGCCGAGCCTGATCGAGAATGCGTCCCTCCATGGCATGTCCCAGGCTGAATAAGAACAGCAGTAAAGCCCCCTCAGCATACTCACCAAGGAAGGCAGCACCCAGGGCAGCTGCAATCATCAATAAATCGGTATCGAATTTGCGCGCCTTGACGGTATACCAGGCATGAATTGCAGTATCCCAACCCGCTAAGACATAAGCAGCCAGGTACAGAACCAGGCTGACCTGGAAAGGGAATCCGAGAAACCTTTCACCCACCCAACCGATGAGTAATGCAACACCGGCCAGCATGCTGAAAAGTATGGAGCGGTTTTCCTGGTACCACTGCCGGGCACCTTCTTGCGGGAGGTGATAACCAAGGCCCTTTATGCGACGCTCAATGGCACTCCGGCTGGTCTTCTTTGAGTCAAATTCAATGAAGACTTTCTGGGCGGTATAGCTGGCATTAACCTCTAAAACACCATCGATGCGTTTAAGACTGTGCTCGAGAACGAGGACACAATCTGAGCAATCCATATCCTGGATTTGAATTACTTCATGCCGATATCGACGACTTATCTCGCTGCCGGTGCGCCTGGCGATGCGGCGCACATCATCGATGGAGATAAGGGAAGGATTGTAGTGCAGGCATAATACGAGCGGGTCATTTTGGTGTTCGACGTGGGCGCGCAGGATGCCTCTCTGGTTTTGGAGAGTATTTTCAAGCTTATCCAGACAGTTATCCTCGTGGTTGACCAATCCGGGGATCAACAAAGGAA
The DNA here is from genome assembly GCA_041558875.1 of Anaerolineales bacterium. GTDB lineage: Bacteria > Chloroflexota > Anaerolineae > Anaerolineales > UBA4823 > PFL25. The sequence goes on along the minus strand of JBFFEL010000005.1, from coordinate 23,325 downwards.
TTTCAAGTTCGAGAGTTTTCTCTTCTATCAAATTTCAACCATGCAGAACGTGGTCTATACCACGCAGGAAAAGCTCTTCAACGTGCTGGTCATCAAGAGAATAAAAGACCTGGCGGCCTTGTTTAAGTGAGCGGACCAGTTGCATCTGGCGCAGGCTGCGCATGTGGTGGGAGACGGCTGAAGGGGAGATTCCTACCGCGTCTGCCAGAGCCTGGACGTTCATAGGGCCGTTCAGTAAAGCGGCGATAATTTTTACCCGGCTGGCATCACCCAGTACGCTAAACAATTCAGCTACGCGTTGCGCCTCCAGGTCGCTCAGCTGGGTGGTATCGATGGTTTTATTGGTGATATCCACAACTTTATCCTTCAATATATGAGCAGATATTCAGATTTTATTATAGCGGTTTTGATAATCCTGTCAAGAGCAGAGGAGACTCATGTGTGTGTCAGGCTCAGGGTGAAGGTTGATAGAAAGACAGTGTCTCAAGAGTCTGTACCAACGCGGAGCGGTGGTACAGGAAAAATATAGGCATTGGTACGAGAAAAATTTGGACATTGGAACAAGCAAACCAGGATCTTTGGAATGATAAAAGAGTGTGTTTCAAATCAGGCGTTGGAACGGAAGGGAGATTGAACTGCTGAATTTCTGATTGCACAGATTACACTGAGAGATTCAATGTTGCTATCTAACTTCGAGGTGAATCTCAGTCATTCAGAGTGCCGTTCAGTGTTATCAGCAGACTCAGTGTTTCAGCGGTTCAATGATCGCGCGGTTGATAACATTCCCCTATTGAATTCTCTTGAGAAAAGGGCTATCGCTCTCAACTAAGATGAAGGAAACTGAGGGCCATTTTCTTGGAAAACAGTGGTGTAGTTCCCGATATAAGAAAAAAGATGAAGTCATAAGACTCCATCTCCTAATCAAGCGACGGGTATTAGTTTAATGATGATCGTGGTGCTCACGGTGTTCGTGATGGTCGCCATGGAGATATTTCTCAGGGTCCTTATCGAAGGATGCTTTGCACCCAGGGGCGCAGAAATAATAAGTCGTGCCCTTGTACTCAGAAGTCCATTGGGCGGTCTTTTCGTCAACTTCCATTTTACAAACTGGATCAATTGCCATTGAAATTGCTCCTTTCACTGCTTTGAGGGATACTTATAAAACCTGCAAATCGCATGTAAACGGGATTTGTATTGATGATTTTAACAGAAATTTGCTGATTAACCTTTTTGGTTTACCTATTCGATATTGCTGGGCTTTGTCACCAAATCACTTGAAATAGCTTAGTTTGAGATGTCCCCCGCCTTGATCATCAATTTCGAATGTAAGATAATAATAGCATGTACAAATTGCGGCTGGCGCGTTTCCTGATTGGGTTCGGACTTGTCATCATCATTATCGCTCTGGGTTTCGGGTACTACCAGCAAGTCGCAGCCCGGATAAGCGCTGCACCCCTGCCGAAGGCATTGGCGAGCTTTTCCATAAAAAGGAATGTTTTGGGCAGATCTGCCCTGGATGAGCTTTCCTGGCTGCATGACCAGGAATTCCAGTTAAATAAAGGTGCGGTGGGCACCTATGGTGAGGAGAATGAGATAACCCTCTACGTGGCTGGGACACCGATAAGTTTTATAGCGGGCCGCTTGGTGGCAGCTATGCATGACAAAATTGCTCGATCGGAGACACCTTTTACTCCGATCGCGGAGGGAGAATATGGGGGACGAATAGTATATGAGCTGCAAGGGATGGGACAGCAGCATTTTTACTTCCGCTCGAACGGCCTGGTAGTCTGGTTGGCTGTTGATAAGCCTCATGCGGAACAGGCGCTGAGGCAAGTTCTCGAGTTCTACCCTTGACTTAGTGGGTGGTGATCGAACCGAATTCGGAATTCTGATCATATCTGACCGGAAAAGAAATGGTATGAATGTCGTGGGGGAATGTGAAGTATGTCACTGTATAAGGAAAAAGCTTCTTCCTATAATTATTGCAAATGATTTGCAATAAGGGCAAGCTTCATGAATGAGTTAGTCAGCCAGGCATCCGAAAGGCTGCGTTCTCAAGGTGGACGGATGACATCCCAGCGTCGCTTGCTGTTATCGATCCTGGATTCTCTTGGGGAGCACCCTACCGCTGAAGAATTGCTGCTCATCGCTCGCAAACAAGACCCGGATTTAAACCTTTCAACCGTCTACCGTACATTGCGCTGGTTGGAAGCTGAGAACCTGGTCAGTACCCGCCTGTTTGCTGAAGGTCGTCGCCAGGAACGGTTCGACGCGGCCTTACCGAGCGAACATCACCACTTCATGTGCACCAGATGCAAAAATGTGATTGAGTTTGACACCGATCTGTTGGATGAAATAAAAACTCAATTTCAGGATTCGAGTGGGGCTAGCGTTGATACTGGTTCAATTGAGCTGTACGGATTGTGTCCAGACTGTCGCCAGAGATCAATTGTGCAAGAGACTAGCATGGAGGTTGGTTGAGCATGGAATGTCATGCCGCAATCCCAGATCAGATCGAAAGCCGGGATGGAAGCATCGCCCTGGTTGGCCATCCAAACGTCGGCAAATCAGTCTTGTTCCAAAAACTAACTGGCCAGCGGGTGATTGTAGCAAATTACCCTGGCACGACGGTCGAATTGGTGCGCGGCAACCTGCGCGACCTGCCGGATATCACCCTGGTTGATACTCCGGGAGTAATCGCATTTCCGCCTCATTCCGAGGATGAGCAGGTTACGGGGCGCGTTCTGCTCTATGAGCCGCTAAAAGCTATCCTGCAGGTTGGGGATGCAAAAAATTTGCGACGCACACTGACTCTCACGGTCCAGCTGGCTGAGATGGGATTGCCCCTGGTGCTGGCATTGAATATGATGGACGAAGCACACTCGAGAGGGGTCAGCCTCAATCATGCATTATTAGGAGAATACCTGTCTATCCCTGTTATTCCGACCACTGCGGTTCGTGGACGCGGATTGAAAGACCTGACCGCCGCGCTGAATGTGAGTCAACCCACGAATTTCCGCCTGACTTATCCGGTTGAAATCGAAACCACTATTGCCAGCGTCTGCACGCATTTCAGCGGGATGGAGATCCCAATATCTCACAGGTCGCTGGCTTTGCTCTGGCTGAGCGGTGATCCTGTTTCGGAAAGCTGGCTGCGAGAGCACCTGAGCGTGAATTCATTCCAGCAACTAGTTGCTACGCGCCAATCATTGCAGCTATCCTTCGTTGAACCGCTCTCAATCGTGATCCAGGGAGCCCGTTTGGAATACGTTGATCGGATCGTGTCCATGGTCGTGCAGGAGGCAGGCGGGGGTTGGCGGGGAATTTCCAGCTCCTTGAGCCGTCTGACCACGCATCCGATCTGGGGTTGGGTGATACTGGCGTTGGTGCTATACGGTCTCTACTGGTTTGTGGGCGTTTTTGGGGCTGGCATTCTGGTCGGGTTTATGGAGGAGGGTCTCTTTGGACAGGTGATCAACCCCTGGGTTGTGTCTTGGGTGAGTCAAATTGTGCCCTGGCCGATCGTTGTTGATTTACTGGTGGGGGAGTATGGGCTTTGGACAATGGGGATGACCTATGCCTTGGCTTTGATCTTTCCTATCGTGACTACTTTCTTCCTGGCGTTTGGCGTGCTGGAAGATTCGGGTTATCTGCCCAGGTTAGCCGCTTTGAGCAACCGCCTGTTCCAACGCATGGGGCTGAACGGAAAGGCTGTCGTGCCAATGGTACTTGGCCTGGGCTGTGTGACCATGGCTACTTTGACCACGCGGGTGCTGGAAACAAAACGCGAGCGGCTGCTGGTAATCCTGCTGCTGGCTTTGGCGATCCCATGTTCCGCGCAACTTGGCGTGGTGATGGGTATCCTGGCTGGGGTCTCCTTTACGGCGATGATGATTTGGAGCGGCGTGGTAGCGTTGGTCCTGCTCACGATTGGTTGGCTGGCAGCACGCCTGATCCCTGGAGAACGCACACAGCTCCTGGTGGAACTGCCGCCGATGCGCTGGCCGGTTCTTTCAAATGTGGTGATTAAGACAGTTGCCCGGATAGAGTGGTATCTCAAGGAAGTGGTGCCACTATTCCTGCTCGGAACCGCATTGCTTTTCCTCCTTGATCGGACAGGTATCCTGAACCAGCTCATCGAATTAGGTGAACCTTTGGTTGCTGGATGGTTGGGTTTGCCACCGGAAGCCAGCGCTGCATTCCTGGTTGGCTTCCTGCGCCGTGATTTCGGCGCAACCGGCCTGTTTATCATGGAATCTCAAGGTATGCTTTCGCCATTGCAGGTAGTTGTGGCCATGGTGACGATTACTTTGTTCATCCCCTGCATTGCCAGTGTATTGATGATTGCCAAAGAGCGCAGCTGGAAAACCGCGCTCAGCATAGTGGTCCTGATCATCCCACTGGCATTTTTTATCGGCGGGCTGCTATACCGGCTATTAGCACTCGTGGGGTGGGGAATATGAAAAAGCAAGGAATTGGGTGCTCAATGTGCGGCCAGAAATATGATCCTGACCTGCATCTTGCCTGTCAAAATTGTCCGATGCATTCAGGATGCGACCTGGTCTGCTGCCCGAATTGTGGCTACCAGACTATTGACCCACGGAGATCGAAATTTATCCGTCTGGCACGATTTATATCCAGAAGACGCTCATCGGCGAGCAATTCTATTGACCAGAATGGGCAAATGACGTTGGCAGATGTGCCCCCGGGCTCCCATGCGAAGGTGGTCAGGTTTAAAGCAGACTTTCCCCCAGACAGGCGAGCTTATCTGCAGTCGTACGGGCTGGTGATGGATTATTGGGTGCAGGTCGTCCAACATTCACCGATCACGATCGTCAGATTGGATCATCTCGAACTGGCACTGGAAAGCGAACTGGCCGGTGGAATCATAGTCCAAATGTCACCGGATGGTCATGTTGAGAGACAGCTTGATTGATCTCCAAAGGTGAAAAGCTCGATTTTCCTTCTACCTTGACAAAAAACTGCAGAGAAGACCTAACAAGATTGTCTGGTCACCTTTTAAGGGGGTCAGGTAAATTGGGTGTGCTGCATGATACAATCCCGGCGACGTTAATTCTTATTGGGAGGGGAGAGCAAGCGAAATAAGGAAGAGCATGAGACCAGCTCAAATTTTGATTATTGAGGATGATGATCTCGTATCCCGGACGGTTGAACGCAGCCTGAATAACGGAGAATACCAGATCAGCCTGGCAGATAACGGTTTAGAGGGGCTCAATTTAGCTCGCAAACAACCGCCAGATCTGGTTATTCTGGATGTGATCATGCCGGAAATGGACGGCTATGAGGTTTGCCGTTCCATGCGTGCCGATGCCCGGCTCGCTGAAATACCAATTCTGTTCTTGACGGCTAAGATCAAGGAGGAAGATAGAGTCAATGGATTTTTAGCTGGTGCGGATGATTATCTCACCAAGCCCTTCAACATTGATGAACTCATTCTGCGCGTGCGAGCGATCTTAAGACGAACGAGTAAGCTAGAAACACAACAGCCACTAGCTTCTCCAGAAATGATCACTTCTCCACTCGCTCGTAAAGCGTTGCAGGAACTCCAAGCACAAAAGAACACACCGGCTGGCAGTTTCACGCTGGTGACAGGTGACTTTGTCCTGGATACCCAGTCTTACGAGCTGCATACTCCAGGCCGAGGTGTGGTGCGGTTGACCCCCATTCAATTCGATCTTGTTCACCATATGATGAGCAATTCTGGAAAGATCTATTCACCCGGACGGCTCCTGGACGAAGTATGGAATTATCCGCTCGATACGGGCAGCCCAGATTTGGTCCGGGTACATATCAAGAACTTAAGGGATAAGGTTGAGACGGATCCAAAATCTCCAGATTTTATCCGCACAGTACCTGGCTACGGTTATACGATCGACAATAAATCCCCATAGGAGTGATCTGTTTGGCATTCAAAGAAAGGATTTCCGGGCGATGATTTCACCCACTTTAGAGGGACAAAAAGTGAGTGGTATGCAGAAGGGTGGAAATCTTGCTGGACTGAGCTTCCTCGCAAAACTGTCCTCTCTCGATACCGAGATGGAAGAGGTACAGGCCTGGATGGTAGAGAGCATTTTGCAAATGCTGGATGCTAAATCTGGGTGTTTGTATTTTTATGACGATTCCAGGCCTGAATTCGTGGACAAATTGTCGCAGACTTCAGGAAAGCAGTTTAATCATCAGCTGATTCCCCTTGATGACAACCAGGTGATCCGCGAAGTGATGGAAACAGGAACTCAGTTCAGATCTCCAGGGGAGTGCCTCATTTACAGCCCCATGGTTGCGTATGAAGAGACCGTCGGGGTCATTGAGCTGGAATTTGAGGAGGAGACTTTTGATCCAGAATTATTAACTGCGGTCAGCGAAGGGATCGCCCATAATATTGCTAGGTCTAAACTCGCTTACCGGACGGAGGAAAAGATCCGGGCGATGCAAACTTTTCAGGATCAATTGCTTAATTCCCGCAACACACTGCGAGCACTCTTCGATAGCAGCCCGAGTTCAATCTATATCATCGATCCGGCTTATAACCTGATGGCAATTAATATGAGACGGGCTGAACTGGCAGGCAAAGCGCCACAGGAATTGGTTGGGAGGCAGTGCTTCTCTGTACTTCACCAACGAGAAACCCCCTGTCCAGGTTGCCTGGTCGGGAAGACATTCCAGACAGGGGAGATTACCAGGAGGATTGAACGGCGAGGAATGGGCGCAGTTAGCCCAATTGAACATGAGATCAGCACTTTCCCGATCTGGGATAATGAGCGGCAAGTGGTGCAGGCATTTTTGTTTGAGGAAGATGTTACCGAACGCCAGCATATGCAGGCTACTCTAGCCCAGTCCGAGAAATTGGCTTCGGTAGGGCAGCTGGCTGCTGGTGTTGCCCATGAGATAAACAATCCCCTGACGATCATCCTTGCTAATGCGCAGCTTCTTCAACGCAGCTTACCTACCCAAGATGAAGATCTGCTGGAAATGACGGAGTTAATCATCCAGGCAACAGCACGAGCTTCCCAGGCTGTGCGCGAGCTGCTCGATTTCGCCAGGCGTGAACGGTATGAGCTCGCTCCTACTGATCTCAATGAGACAATTCACCGGACATTAGGATTAATCGGGCATGAGCTGGGCAAGCGGAGGATCTCCTTAAAGTTTGACCCGGCAATGGATTTGCCAAAAGTCAACGCAAGCCAGGATCATCTGCAAGGTGTCTGGCTAAACTTATTGATTAATGCCATTGATGCGATTGAAGATGGTCCTGGGGAAATCTCGATCAAGACGGTAAACACGGGAGAAGCCATCCAGGTTTCAATTGCTGATGATGGAGTGGGCATCTCCCCTGAGGATATTTCGCACATCTTTGAACCTTTTTATACGACCAAGGAACCTGGTCATGGAACCGGATTAGGCCTGGCGGTATGCCACCAGATCATCACGAGACATGGGGGCCAGATATTGGTTGACAGCCAACCAGGACAGGGGACAACATTTACCATCGTTTTACCCATTTTGTCGTAAAAGTATTATTCCCTGCGAGATACGGAAATTTCAAATTAGTTCGTAGTTGTGGTCTGACTCAAGGGGCGGGTTGGAGGAGATGATAGATCTCTATCCATGGATTGGGACGATTATTCTGAACTAAATAACTAGCGGCAGAGATCATCGCCACGAATCCGCGAGGACATGCTAAGGATGCGCGGTTCGCGATAAAATTATTACGATTAATTGAGGCTTCGATGATGAGTCAAGGAGAGAGTCTATTGATCACGGAATTGGGCGATGGGCTAGTTTTGCGCCAGGCTACCCTGGCTGATGCGGATGCGCTTTCAACATTTAACGCCCACATACACCAGCATGAAGGTTCAAAAGAACCAGACGAACGGGTAGGCATGTGGACCCGGGATTTGATGACTCGCCCCCACCCGACTTTCAAGATAAGTGATTTTACCTTGGTGGAAGAGGTTGACACCAAGAGGATCGTATCATCTCTGGGATTGATCTCACAAACCTGGTCCTATGCAGGCATTCACTTCAAAGCCGGACGCCCGGAGCTCGTCGGAACGGATCCAGAATTCCGGGGACAGGGTTTAATTCGCGCCCAGTTCGAGGTGGTTCATCGCTGGAGTGCTGATAGGGGTGAGATGGTGCTGGGGATCACCGGCATTCCTTACTACTATCGTCTGTTCGGATACGAAATGGCTTTAAATCTGGGGGGAGGCCGGGCTGGATTTAAGCCACAAATACCCGAATTAAAAGGGGATGAACCGTATCAGCTGCGCCCAGCTGAGGAATCGGATCTTCCTTTTCTGGCAGAATTGGATTTGTCAGCAAATAAACGCTACCTGGTGAGCTGTGTCAGAGACGAGGAGATGTGGGCTTATGAATTAAATGGCAAGAGCCCACAAAATGTTAATTATGAGGTGATCAGGATAATCGAATCTCAATCTGACGGCATTGTAGGGTATGTAGTCCATCCGCCCTATCGGTGGGGGGCGATGATGCCGGCCATAAGTTATGAAGTCAAGCCAGGTATATCTTGGGCATCCGTGACCCCTTCTGTGATCCGATATCTGCAATCAACTGGAGAAGCATATTCCACCGAGGATGGAAAAGACGTAGATTTTGAAGCTTTTGGCTTCTGGTTGGGAGGTGAGCATCCGGTATACCAGGTAATCCCTAACAGGCTATCCAGGGTTAGACATCCTTACGCCTGGTACTTGCGAGTACCGGATCTACCCGGCTTCATCAAGCTTATTACTCCCGAGCTCGAGAAGAGATTGGCGGATTCACCGATGGTTGGGCACAGCGGCGAATTAAAAATCACATTCTATGGTGAGGGTATAAGGCTGATGTTCGAAAACGGTCGCCTGGTTGAGGTCGAAGAGTGGAAACCAGAGCCCATCCTGAATTCGGGAGACGCGGGATTTCCAGAACTGACTTTTTTGCAGTTATTGTTTGGCTATCGCGATTTGAGCGAACTGAGATATGCTTTCGCGGATTGTTGGGCTAAAGAAGACCAGGCGGCAGTGCTCCTGGATATCCTGTTTCCGAAAAGGGTATCTCAGGTATGGCCTGTATCCTGATGAAGGTCGATCAATCGGCGGCGGTGATTTTTTCAGTTGAGTAGACCGGGGTGTTCCAATGACGATATTTGGCCAGATTTCCCCGGACAACTTGTTGGTAAAGTTCTCTCAACCGAGTGGCGATTGGTCCCATATCTCCTGACCCAATTTGGCGGTGATCGACTTTAGTGATAGCCACAATTTGGGCGGCTGTGCCGGTCATGAAAAGCTCTTCGCTCAGATAAATCTCGGTTCGATCTATCGGGCGTTCAATGACTTCGATCCCTATCTCCTGGCGGGCGAGTTCGATAGCTGTCCGGCGAGTGATTCCTTCCAGGATATTCTCCGTAATGGTAGGAGTGATCAATACACCGTTGCGGACCATGAAGATGTTCATCGCACTGCCTTCTGAGACATGGCCGTCCTGAGTGAGAACCAGCGCCTCATCGAAACCTGATTGGACCGCATCACTCTTGATCAAAGCCGAGTTGGCATAAGCGCCGCTCACTTTTCCACGGGCGGGGATCATGTTATCGTCCAGCCGCCGCCATGAGGAAAATGTGACGTGCGCGTCAGTGTCGTTGGCAACATAGCTGTCGAAGGGCAGCGCGGCAATGGTTAACTCGTCGATCAAACCGTGTAATTTGACGCCTACGATCTCATCAGCCTTATAAGCCAGCGGGCGGATGTAAATGTCACGGCGATAATCTTCCTTTCGCAGCAATTCGAGTGTAATTTGAGTCAGGCTTTCTGGCGTATACTCAAAATCCATGAGCATGACTTTGGCTGAATGTAAAAGCCGTTGAAAGTGCTCAACTGGTCGAAAGATGTAAAGCTGTTCCTGTTCTTCATTCCAATAAGCCCGGACACCTGCAAATACTCCAGTGCCGTAATTTAAACCGTGGGTCAAAACCCCAACCTTGGCTTCCGAATAAGGGACAATTTCACCTTTAAAGTATGCAAACCTGGGAAGATTCACTGGACATGCCTCCTGATTTATAAATCAGCTGATTATGATTCTGGCAGATTGATTATAACCCAGGTAATTTGGTGAAAGATATATATTATCTCAGGAAAAGTAATTCTCATTGGTCAGCCCGCGATGGGTTCTCTATTTCCAGAAGTTCGGTGTATACTCATGGATATACCTAAGGAAAGAGAGACGCAAGGCAGTCGAACTCAATCGCCCGTAGGATCCTCAAAAAATAAGGAGAGACAGACTATGAAGCGCGCTGTGAGTATCAGCTTGGGTTCATCCAAACGTGACAAATCTATTGAAATTGAACTGCTTGGAGAACAGGTGCGGATCGAGCGTATCGGTACAGATGGCGATATGGAGAAAGCTGCCCAGCTGTACAAAGATCTGGATGGAGAGGTAGACGCCTTTGGGGTTGGGGGAGCGGATTTAGGCGTGCTGGTGGAAGAGAAATGGTACCCGCTCTATTCAGTGCAACCGATGGTACGCTTTGTCAAGAAAACCCCATTAGTTGATGGTGTGGGCATTAAAAACACCCTTGAAAACGATCTGGCACCGTTCATAGATACCCAGATTGGCGATTACATACAAGAGAAAAAAGCGTTCATTACATTGGGAGCCGATCGCTGGGGTTTGACCAATTCGTTCCTGGATGCTGGTTATGATTGTGTATTTGGGGATTTGATGTTTGGCTTAGGTCTGCCCTTTGCCGTTCGCTCAGCGAGCGGTTTGAAAACCCTGGCCTCAATTTTGATGCCGATCGCGGGACGTTTGCCATTTGAATGGATCTACCCAACAGGTGAGAAGCAAGAAATCCGTGATCCCAAGTGGGAAGAGCATTATCTCTGGGGTACAGTAATCGCTGGAGATTGCCATTATGTCAAACGGCACATGCCAAACCGTCTGGAAGGGAAAATCATCGCCACAAACACAACTACACCCGAGGATGTTGAATTGTTCCGAACGGCGGGCGTAAAATACCTGGTTACAACAAGCCCGGTGATGGATGGACGATCGTTTGGCGCGAATATGCTGGAAGCAGCCCTGATCGCAGTATCGGGTAAGGGACGGGTGCTTAGAAACGATGAATTAAAAGAACTGCTTGACCAACTGGGGTTTGAACCTCAACTGCAGGAGTTAAATTAACATGGACGCGATTGTAATTGCCGGTGGGATACCGGAGCCTGGCGACCCATTATACGAATACACCCAAGGCCAACCAAAAGCGCTCTTAGATATTGCTGGTAAGCCCATGGTGCAGTGGGTTTTGGATGCCTTAGGAGGAGCCGAGACCATACTTCGGGTAGTATTGATCGGACTCTCTGAAGGTGATGGTTTGGAGTGTGCGAAAGAGATCACTTATGTCCCCAATCAGGGAGGAATGCTCCAAAACGTGAGAGCGGGGATCGAAAAAGTCCTGGAAATTAATCCGCAGGCGCGGCATGTGCTGGGCGTCTCCTCTGATATCCCAACGATCAACTCCGAGATGGTTGACTGGATGGTGAGAAAAAACCAGGAGACCGATCTCGATCTTTATTACACGGTGATCAGGCGCAAGGTGATGGAGGAGCGGTTTCCCAACTCCAACCGATCATACACGCGGTTGAAAGATGCAGAAGTTTGTGGGGGAGATATGAACATGATCCGGGCAAACACAGTTAGATCAAATGATGAATTATGGGATCGCATCATCGCCGCTCGAAAGAATGTATTCAAACAGGCCGCTTTGCTTGGTTACGGGAACCTGTTTCTATTACTTTCTCGCCAGCTGACGATAGAAGGAGCGGTGAAACGGGTGACCAAGCGAATGGATATTACCGGAGAAGCAGTATTCAGCCCGTATGCCGAGGTTGGCATGGATGTTGACAAACCACACCAGCTTGAGATCGTCCGGGCTGAACTGATGCACCAACAGCAGGTTGCGAGCGCCTGATTCCCCCCTATGCTGCGACGGATCCAAGAGCTGGATGAGCGTTTTGCTGGCGCATCAAGAACCAGTGAACAGACCAGTTTTATTCGCGCTTTAGCAATTGTCCTGGCTCACTCGGGTGATTCATGGTTTTGGCTACTCGGATTAGGGTTACTTTGGTGGCTGGGCGCTGAAGAGTGGAAGCAGCTGGCGCTGGTAATGATCATCGGTATTGTTATCACTGCCGTGGTCGTCATGGTGATCAAGTTCACTGTGCGGCGGAGCAGACCGCAAGGTGAATGGGGGCAGATCTACCGCAGCACGGATCCACATTCCTTTCCATCTGGACATGCAGCTCGCAGCACTATGCTGGCAGTGATCGGAGTTGGGTTGGGCCCATTGTGGCTGGGTCTGGCATTGCTGATCTGGGCGCCACTGGTTGGCCTGGCACGGATCATTCTGGGTGTGCATTATCCTTCAGACATCCTGGCCGGGATGCTGTTGGGCTTGATAATCGGAGTATTGGTGGTGTTGTTTGTATAAATTAGGGTGCCGTGATTAAGCGCTGCTGGACATTTGTCCTTTGAGCATGTCGATCGTGGGGATTGCAGTGGGATCGACTTCATAGGCCATCGCTAAATAGTAAGCCGTGTAATCCCCGAGATGGAGCGCGGTCCATTGCTGGGCAAGTAGCGTATCTCCCTGCGCATCAATAAAATCTGTATTGAGACCTTCTACCATGAAGGCCGATTTGGTCAAATCGGTGCGCAGCATGTTGCGAGGAAGGTAGGAAGGAGAACGCAGGAAAAGCGCCATGGTTTGGGTCAAAGCAGCCTCGGGGAACATCAATCCGGCCAGGGTGTTGTGGTCAACTTCGGGGAGACCTTCGAATTGTCCCCATGCTTTGCCGATCTCGCTGATCTGGCATTTCCAGCGTCTTGCGACAGGTTCAAGGATGTCAGCACCAAAGATCGCGACCCAACGACCATAGATCTGGCCAGCCAGGCGTTTGGCGAGGTTTCCTGAGGCAGGCACCTCGGGTCGCAAATTCTCTTGTTGGTGGCGCATCGCGTCAACAGCGTCCCTGATCTCACTTTCAGGGTTCGGGATTAATCCCAAACAGGAAAAGGCTGCCAGTAGAAGTCCAGCAGAAAAACCGACCGCTGCCCGGGGTTGTCCGTGGTGTTCGAACTGCCACAGTACACCTCCAGAGTCCTGGATTAACTCCGCCAGTTTCCCTCCAGTCGTCAGGGCGAGTACGCGGCAGTTTCTCTCTTGAGCGGCATTGAAAGAGGAGATAGTCTCCTCTGTGTTGCCCGAATGTGAGGAGGCGATCACTAAGGTGTTCTCGCCATCTGCCCAGGCAGGGAGAGAGTAATTACGATGCACGGCAACCGGTACGGGACATTGCGTGGAGATATAGGCTGCTACCAGGTCGGCGCCGATCGCTGATCCCCCCATGCCCGCCACGAGGACCTTTTCAATGCCCTCCCAGGTTGGAAGTGGTAGACTGTTTCCAAGATCCCAGGCAGCATCCAGTTGGCTGGGTAAACCATCAATATGCGCGTGCATGTCCTGTAGATCGATGTTCGCAAAAAGGGCGTGATCGTCAAGATTCATCTGAATTCCTCAATCCATTTCAATAATTAGCTGGTATATTTCTCGTCTTGGCCAGTTCGATTCGGCTGACAGCTGGCTGGCGATCTGGGCTGGAGGCATGTTCTGTGATCTGCGCTCTTTTATGCCCGCCAATAGTTCTTCTTTCGACCAGGTTTTTACCTCCGGAAGACTTCCAGCCAGAACAAGGGTGATTTCACCCCGGGGAGGATGGTCAGCAAAGTGGGCCAGTGCACTGGAGATTTGGCCCCGATAAAATTCTTCGTGCAGCTTAGATATCTCCCTGGCGATGACCAGGTCCCTGTCTCCCAATTCCTCCAACAAGTCCTGTAACGATTCTAAAAGACGGTGAGGTGTCTCAAAGAATATCAAGGTATATGGTAAAGCAGCGACTTCCCGTACAGCCTGGCGCCTTTCCGAGGATTTGCGCGGCAGGTATCCCAGGTAGAGGAATCTGTCCGCAGGAAGTCCAGAAGCGATTATGGCACTGATCGGGGCGCTGGGACCGGGGATGGGGCTTACTTCATGCCCGGCCTCAATCGCTCCCCTCACCAGTTCGTACCCGGGATCATTGAGAACGGGTGTACCTGCATCTGAAACCAAGGCCAGGTCACCCTGATCAAGGTGTTTCAACAGACGTTGCAGCTTGCCGGGTTTGCTGTGCTCATGGAAGCTGGTCAAAGGGCTCTCGATTTCGTAGTGGTTCAGCAGCTTCGCAGTATGACGGGTGTCTTCAGCCGCGATCAGCTCGACCTGTCCTAGGATCCGTAGGGCCCGCTGAGTGATGTCCTCTAGATTTCCGATCGGGGTGGCGACAAGATATAACGTGCTCACTCAAGCTCCATTCAGATGAACTTTACCTTTTATCTTACGAAATAACTCTAAGGTATCAACCAGGTGAAAATCTCCACATTCAAATTGCCATTTTCCGGGTCTAAAGAATTGATATACATCCATCCTGGTAGAGCCAGGTTCGTGCGATAGCATATGTAACTTCCTGCCAGATTATTGACCGAGATCGGATCTGGACTCAAATTCGAGTTCTGGCAATCGCTCAATGCAGGCTGGTTGGGGCCGAAGATGGACATGACCGTATTGTTAATGGTATTGAGCGAGGCTACCTGGGCGATTTCTTGGTATGATAGCTCTTCACCACCAAGGTTGACCTCATTTTGGTCCAGGTCATAAAGATCGCCGAACTGCAATGTCGCGGGTCCACTGACTTGAACGCCCGGTGTTGGCGTGAGGGTTGGGGCGGTGGTCTCGGTGGTTGTGGGCGTTCCAGTAGTTATCGGTTCCCCTTCAACTACGATCCTGACCCAAAAGGCAGCATCGTAGTTGGGACCAATGCCAAATAAATCCCCAGATGGGTTGCGAAGTTTCCACCAGCTTTGGTAAGTCCCTGCTGATTCCGGAGCCTGCATTTCAACAGACAGATCTAGGGAAGCACCTGGAGCAGTGTTTCCAACCATGGGGACGCCTTGCGGCGCATCGAGCTGTTCCCCGGAAAACCAGACCAGACTATAATCACTCGTCCAGTTACAGGTCCCAGCATTTTGTAATCGCCAGACCTTGGTGAATCTTTCTCCCGGACGTAATACGGTGTCATCGGGGATGGTTACATCGATCGGTACACCCGGCATGGCCCGATTACAGGAAGCTGAGGGGGATTGGGTAACGACCTGCGTTACAGTTTGCACTGATTGTGTGGCTGAGGGGCTTGGCAGGGCCTGAGTGGCGGTTGGCCTGGGTGAGGTTGGTGAAATGGTGGGTGTTCGTGCTATCGCTTCGGTTAACCTGGCTTCGACAGTCTGGTAGGCCTGGGTAACATTCAGGGTTGCGGTTGTGGTGGCTTGAGCAGGCAAATTACAACCCACAATACCCACAGCAATGAAGCCAACGAGCAGCACAAAATAGATTTTGGTCGTGCAAAATTGTTTCATCGGAAGAACAATCCTTGGTGCTTTGTGAGTTAGTGGGGGGATCAAGGAGCTGGGAGATCATCTCCGTGTGGGATTACCACTTTCAAGCGACGGGCCAGGTCACGCCGAGGGAGTAAGATGCGCCGCCCACAGCTGGTGCATTCCAGGCCGATATCAGCGCCCAGGCGGACCACATTCCATTCATATCCTCCGCATGGGTGAGGTTTACGCAAGCGAACAACGTCACCCAATTCCAGGGGGGGCAACATGCGAGGCATTATATCACGGGGTGGTATAATCGCCGAAAAGGCCAATTTAGATGTTTGATCTCAACTTACCTACTCTCATATCACGAATTTTTGTTTTATTAACCGCATTTGCGGTGCACGAATTCGCTCACGCATGGACAGCAGACAGGTTTGGCGATCCCACTCCGAGAAATAATGGACGGCTGACATTGAACCCAATGGCTCATCTCGATCCCATGGGCTCACTGATGTTGATCGTTGCTGGTTTTGGTTGGGCGAAACCGGTCCCAGTCAATCCATATGTCCTGGGGCGACGATCGTCTGCAGCTATGATGTGGGTTGCCCTGGCTGGACCTGCCTCGAATCTCTTGATGGCGCTCATTGCGGCGATCCCCTTTCAGCTGGGACTAGTGTCAGCCTTCGATGCTTTTACGAACCCTGGAACGATAATTCCCTCGCTGGATAAGCTGCTCTGGGAATTTGTGTACATCAATTTGCTCTTGATGCTGTTCAATTTAATCCCCCTGGCTCCATTGGATGGCGAGAAGATCCTCTATTACTTGATGCCATTTCCAGGGAAAAGAGTCATGGATAATCTCCGTCCATATGGGCCGTTAATTTTGCTTGCTGTTGTCTTTATGGGTCCACTCCTGGGATTTAACGTTCTTGGGTCTGTAATCGGACCGCCATTAACAGGGTTGATGTCTGTATTGGTCGGATGAGCACCTCCCGCCTGGTATATCGCACGCGTCAATTTTGGCAGGCAATCAGCACCCGGGCATCACGGGAGGACATGGAGCTGGCTTCTACAATCCTCTCTTCCTCCGAATTCGAGTTATTCCAGCAAATGCATAAAAGCGAACAGGCTCACAGCTTGCGGGTCTTGAGAGGATTGATCACCCAGGGGGAAGAAAATCCCGATCTACATACCGCAGCGCTCCTGCATGATGTTGGCAAAATTCTGGCGCCTTTACGCGTTTGGGAGAGGGTAATGGTGGTATTGGTGAAGGCGTTCTGTCCGGGTTGTTTACAAAAGTGGGGAACAACTTATGGTGAAGATTCGCCGGAAGAGCTGGGATGGCGCAGGGCTTTCATAGTTTCCGAGCAGCACCCTGCTTGGGGGGCTGACTTAGCCTCCCAAAGTGGTGTTTCTGAGCTGGCGGTGTCATTGATCGCTCGCCACCAGGAGCAGCTACCACTGGCCAAAGATGATCAAGATTCAGTAGAAGATAACCTGTTGTACAAACTTCAGGCAGTCGATAATCAAAGTTGAGGTGAAAAAATGGCTGTCCAATTAACGATCGTAGGATTGGGTCAAATCGGGACCTCTGTGGGTCTGGCTTTGGCTGATCAGACTGAGGTTATTCATCGCCTGGGGCATGATCGTGATGTTCGCATTGCCAAGAGAGCAGAAAAATTGGGAGCCCTGGACAAAGTATCCATAAACCTGCCTTCTGCTGTAGAAAAGGCGGACCTGGTTCTGCTGGCATTACCCGTGGATCAGCTCCGGGAAACATTAGAAGTTGTGCGTGACGATCTCAAGGAGGGAGCAGTGGTGATGGATACTGGCCCGGCGAAGCAAACCGTCGCTACCTGGGTTGGAGAACTGCTTCCACCAGGACGATTCTATGTAGGATTATCGCCAGTTCTCAATCCAGTCTATCTGCACGATATCGATTTTGGGGCCGAGGCTGCTCACCCTGACCTGTTTCGGGATGGTTTGATGGGGATCGTCTCGCCTCCCGGAGTGCCATCAGAAGCAATAAAACTGGCGGCGGATTTGACCCGCCTGCTGGGGGCGACACCGCTCTTCGCGGACCCACTGGAGATGGACGGTTTAGTGGCTGCCACCCATATCCTGCCGCAGCTAATAGCCGCGGGTTTATTAAATGCCACCGTCGGACAGCCAGGTTGGCAGGAAGGGCGCAAGGTTGCCGGGCGCTCATATGCTGAGGTTACCGCACCGGTGATGTACCCAACTGAGCCCAAGACGTTAACCACCGCAGCGATGCTCAACCGTGAGAATGTGATGCGAGTTCTCGATAGTCTGGTCGCCTCTATGAACGCCATCCGGAACGACCTGTCAACTGAAGATAGCGAAACCCTCGAAGAGAGGCTCAACCGGGCCCGAGAGGGTAGAAAAACATGGCTGCAAGGCAGGATGGCGGCTGATTGGGCTGCCGAGGCAATATCCACAGTGGAAGCACCCACTGCTTCAGAAATGTTTGGCCGCTTTATTGGCAGGGGTAGAAAAAAAGAGGATTGAAAGGGACAACGATGTCAGCAAAACTGCAATGGATTCAAGACGAACTTCAAAATCTGGAAGAGAGCGGCCTTTATAACCGCATACGCACCCTGAGCTCCCCGCAAGGAGCCTGGTTGGAGGTGGATGGGCAGCGGGTGTTGAATTTCTGCTCAAACAATTACCTGGGACTTGCCAACCATCCACGATTAGTGGAAGCTGCCCGCCAGGCGGTTGCTGAATATGGTGTCGGGCCTGCCGCAGTGCGTACAATTGCCGGGACGATGAACCTGCACCTGGAGCTTGAAAAACGATTGGCCGCTTTTAAAGGAGTCGAAGCCGCGGTCACCTTTCAATCCGGGTTTAATGCCAACGTTGGCTGTATTCCAGCCTTGGTTGGCCGGGGTGATGTGATTTTTTCAGACGAACTCAACCATGCCAGCATCATCGATGGCTCACGCCTTTCACGAGCACAGATCGTGCGGTTTGAGCATTGTGATGTAGAGGATCTCAAACGAAATCTATCTGATAAAAGGGGTGAATTCAATCGGGCGCTGGTGATTACGGACGGGGTCTTCAGCATGGATGGCGATGTGGCCCCATTGGACGAGATTTATGAAGTGACCAAAGAGTATGATGCTGTCTTGATGGTGGACGATGCCCATGGAGAGGGCGTGCTTGGCACGGGAGGCAGAGGGATCGTCGATCACTACGGGCTGCACGGCAAGGTGGATGTTGAGATTGGAACGCTATCGAAAGCTTTTGGTGTGGTAGGCGGGATTGTCTCTGGTGATCCCCTGATCGTTGAATGGCTGAACCAGCGCGGACGCCCTTTCCTCTTTTCCTCTGCGATGACTGTGCCCGATGTGGCTGCCTGTCTGGCGGCGGTGGATATCCTGGAGGAATCTACGGAGCTGGTAGATAAACTCTGGCAGAATACCCATTACTTCAAGGAGCAGATGCGCATTCTCGGGTTTGATACGGGTTTGAGCACCACCCCGATCACACCGGTTATGCTTGGAGAGGCACCGCTGGCGCAGCAGTTCAGCCGAGAGCTCTTTGAGGCGGGCGTGTTTGCAATGTCAATTGGGTTCCCAACAGTGCCGCGCGGCAAAGCGCGCATCCGGGTGATGATCTCCGCCGCTCATGAACGGGAAGACCTGGACCAGGGCTTGATGGCCTTTACCAGCGTTGGTAAGAAGTTGGGTGTAATCTCCTGAGGGATATAAAAGCACAATCGAAGGTGGTCATGGCGGGATAGGAATCCCGCCCTACTTTATTTTGTTCTGTAGGTTTTTTGCTGTCATGGGAAGTAAAGGCCGGTTGATTGTCTGTACCGGGAGGTTTTTATATGAGTGGAACACATGAATTTATCCAAGATGAACGAAACAAGGAAGTCTTAATTTATGTGAATGGTGAATTATATCCACGAGACGAAGCCAAAGTTTCTGTATTCGACAGTGCGTTCTTGGTTGGAGATGGTTTTTGGGAAAGCTTTCGGCTTCATAACGGGCAGCTCGCTTTCGTCGATCGACATCTGGCGCGCTTGAAAGCCAATGCAAAAGCCCTGGATATCGATTTGGGAATGTCGCCGGATGACCTGATTGGAAAAGTTTACAAGACGGTCCAGGCAAACAATATGACCTCCAATGATGTGCACATCCGCCTGATGATCAGCAGGGGGACTAAAAGATCACCATCCCAGGATCCGCGCGCAACCATCAGCGGCCCAACTATCGTGATCATCGCCGAGTATAAAGCGCCAGCCAGGTTGGGGGAGGAGGGTATTCGGCTCTTCACGGTCCATGTGAGGCGTGGAAGACCAGACGTTCAGGACCCCAAGCTGCACACGCATAGTAAGCTGAATTGTGTGATCAGCTGTATCCAGGCGACGAAAGCTGGTGCAGATGAGGCGTTGATGCTCGATCCCCATGGTTTCGTCAGCACCTGCAATTCAACCAATTTCTTTATCGTGCACAACGACCAGGTTTGGACCTCGACTGGAAAATATTGCTTGAATGGAATCACGCGGGGGAATATCATCGAGCTTTGCAAGAGAAACGAGATCGAGGTATATGAGAAGGACTTCTCACTGTTTGATGTCTACAGCGCCGATGAAGCATTCGTTACCGGAACATTTGGGGGTGTTGCCCACGTTGCGGAAGTTGATGGACGCATAATCGGTGATGGCAGCATAAGGGTAACGACCAGGCGTTTAAAAGAATTATATGCTGACTTGCTGGAGGAAGATTGTCCTGCCAGTCATTGATAACCTATCCAGAACCCTCCTTAGGAGAATTGATGGAGCCACAAGAAAAGATCTTTGACTTGCAAAAATTGATGAAAGATTACCAGATTGAGGCCTGGATTGTGCCCAGTACCGATCCCCACCAAAGTGAGTACGTGGCTGAACACTGGAAAGAGAGAGCCTGGTTATCTGGGTTTACTGGATCAGCAGGAACAGTCGTTGTGACCGAGGAAAAAGCTGGGCTGTGGACCGATCCGCGCTATCACCTGAGGGCGGAACACGAACTGTCGGGTTCCGGGATTGAACTTTTCCGGGTGGGGATGCCCGATGTGCCAACCTACCCAAAATGGCTGCTACAGGAGTTGGAGTCTGGGGACACCATCGGATTCAATGGCTCCTTGCTGTCGCTGCGGGAGGTAAGGAATCTCGAACGAACCTTCCAGGAGAAAGATATCCATCTAAATTATCAGCATGATCTGGTTGGACAACTGTGGGATGATCGTCCAATAATCCCCAGGAATCCGATATTTCTGCATGGTACAGAATTTGCGGGTGAAACTCGAGATTCGAAGTTCCAACGGATCCGTGAAAAACTAAAAGAAAATGGTTGTCAGGCGCAGGTGGTCATAGGGCTTGATGAGATCGCCTGGTTGCTCAATATTCGTGGAAGTGATGTTCTATATAACCCGGTGGCTATTTGCTATGCTGTGATTTCCGAATGGGAAGTACGGCTGTTTATATACCGGGATAAAGTACCCCCCGAGGTAAGAGCCGCTCTAGTTGAGGAGGGGATTGAGTTTTCTGAGTATGAGGATATCTTCTCTTATTGGCAGCAGCTACCCGAGGAAACAATGGTCTTGATTGATCCGGAAAAGACCAGCTACAAGATAGAAAGGATCATTTCGCAGTCATGCCGGATTAAAAAGAGGATGAGCATCCCTTATTTAATGAAGGCAGTGAAGAATGAGGTGGAGCTGGAAGGACTGAGAAAGGCGCATATCCGTGACGGTGTAGCCATGGTTAAGTGGATGTATTGGTTGGATCAACAGAGCGAGGACTTTAAGCATACCGAGATTACCGTTGCCGATAAATTAACCGAATTCAGAAGCCAGGGTGAGTTTTTCCAGGGATTGAGTTTCGGCACAATTTCCGCTTACCAGGCTAATTCCGCAGTGGGTCACTACAGTCCCCAACCAGGAACGACACCAACTCTCCAGCCGGAAGGAATTTTTCTCATCGATTCGGGCGGGCAATATCTGGATGGCACAACCGATATTACCCGAACTCTGAGTCTCGGGGGTGCGACCGATGAGCATAAGCAGGTCTTTACACGAGTATTAAAGGGTTTGATCCGGCTTTCCAGAGTGAAATTTCCAAAAGGGATAAAAGGCAATGAGCTGGATGCAATTACTCGAGAGCCACTCTGGCAGGAAGGGTGGAACTGCCGGCATGGCATCGGACATGGCATTGGTTCCTTTTTAAATGTTCATGAAGGTCCCCAGAAATTCGCAACTGGCAATCAGATTCCCTTTGAACCAGGAATGGTTGCGACCAATGAGCCAGGGGTATATTTCCAGGGAAAATTCGGCTGTCGGATTGAGAATGTATTGGTGACTATCCCGGTTGATTCTACCGATTTCGGTGAGTTTTATGGTTTTGAAACGATCACTATCTGTCCCATTGATCTCGAGCTGGTTGAGTTTTCTCTGTTGGATGAGGAGGAGATAAACTGGTTGATTGAGTATCATCAGTGGGTGTTTGATACCCTCTCTCCGTTTTTATCCCAAGAAGAAAGGGAGTGGTTGGAGCAAGAAACACGCAGTATCTGAACGAAGAATTGTTGAAATCATAGCTGATTTTTCTTGAGGGGATTTTGCAGAAGGCAGGATGGGAATCCCGCTCTCCAGGATTCAGGTCAATGGAAAGTGAGTGGACCAGAATACAGGGATTGTAAATCCTCTACGAGCGGACTGCAAAGTGATGACGGCGGGAACGGAATCCTGCCCTCAAGAAAGTGGATCAATGGAAAGTGGGTGGAATATGAGACGGGGATTGCAAATCCCCTCCGAGCGAACAGCAAATCCCCTGCGAGCGAACAGCAAATTCCCTGTGAGCAGAAGATGAAAAGACCCCGAATTCTTGTTGGGGTCTTTGGGCCGTGCGGGATATTCTGCGCAATTAACTTGCAGATTATCTATTCCTTTTGAGTTAGGGGATCATAAGTTGGGTTGGTGCCAGCCCAGATACAACTTGGTCTGCCATCCAGGTTGCAGGCCAGGCCGTGCGAGCAGCGATGGCCCAGGATGCGCGGTGGTTGGTCTGGCAGGTGTTCTGGAGGGAAGACGACTTCAGCTTCCAATCCAACTTCGGTGTCTGCATGATGGCAGTACTGGATTTTTAATGTTTGCCAATTCTTTTCTGTCATCGGAAATCTCCTTAGACGATATTAATAAACCTTTTTTGATTGTATCACTCGTATTATAATACTCCCAGTGTCAGGTGTCATGTTTGAAGTTGACAAATTGCGTATTTTTTGGTTGATAATCTGTTGAACCAAGGCGGATATTTATCAGTAAAAGATACATGGTCTCCATCGGAAAAATGGAGACCTGTGTGTCAACTTTGGCAAGAGTATTGTATAATACTGGCATCTCAACCGATTTACCTTAAAGATCAATAACAAAGGAGGTGACGTGGAACGATATATTAATTATTGCATGTTAAGAAAAATGATTGGAAATTCATACTAAACTTGGAGAAGATAGAGATGAAACACAAGAAATTTTTTGCACTGCTTGCAGTGCTGGTAATGGCCAGTATGGTGCTGGCAGCTTGTGCCCCTGCTGCGACTCCGACTGAGGCGCCTGCAGTAGAGACCGAAGCACCCGCTGAACCAGAGCCAACTGAAGAGCCCATGGAAGAGCCAACCGAAGAGCCCATGGAAGAGCCGACCGAAGAGCCCATGGAAGAGCCAACCGAAGAGCCCATGGGAGAAGAGGATAACGTCCTCGTCTTCGCACATTCAGCCGATGCGGGCACCCTCGACCCGGCCGCGGAGACCAGCGCCAATAGCCTGGCGCCCGCCTTCC
>JBFFEL010000004.1:0-75473 GCA_041558875.1 Anaerolineales bacterium | reverse complement strand
CTTGGGTAATCTGCGCTTTGATGATACCAATCCAACCAAGGAAGAGACCGAATACGTCGAATCGATCCAGGAGGATGTCCGCTGGTTGGGCTTTGACTGGGATGACCGCCTCTTCTACGCCTCGGATTATTTCGACCAGCTGTACGACTATGCAGTGCAGTTAATCAAAAAAGGGGCGGCATATGTGGACGATCTGAGCACGGAGGAAATCCGCGCCTACCGGGGGACGCTCACCGAACCGGGAAAAAACAGCCCCTACCGGGATCGCTCAGTTGAGGAGAATCTGGACCTCTTCGAGCGCATGAGAGCTGGTGAATTTCCTGACGGCTCGCGCACGCTGCGCGCAAAGATCAACATGGCCTCGCCGAATATCACCATGCGCGATCCGGTGCTCTACCGCATCTTGACTGTCCCTCACCATCGCACAGGAGACAAGTGGGTCATCTACCCGATGTATGATTTCACCCACTGTTTATCTGATTCGATCGAAGGTATTACCCATTCTCTCTGCACACTTGAGTTTGAAAACAACCGCGCACTATACGATTGGGTGCTTGATCAATTGGAGGTTTACCATCCACAGCAGATCGAATTTGCCCGCCTGAACCTGAGCTATACCGTACTCAGTAAGCGCAAGCTGCTGCGGTTGGTTGAGGATGGGGTGGTGGAGGGCTGGGACGATCCCCGTATGCCAACCCTGTCTGGATTGCGCCGGCGTGGGTATACGCCCCAGGCGATCCGTGATTTTTGCAATCACATTGGCGTCTCGAAGACCAACAGCATCATAGACATCGCCTTATTGGAGTACTTCATCCGCAAGGATCTTAACCAGCGCGCCCCACGAAAGATGGGAGTCTTGCGACCCTTGAAAGTGGTCATCACCAATTATCCCGAAGGACAGGTGGAAGAACTGGAAGCGATCAACAACCCCGAAGATGAGAGCATGGGCACCCGCAAAGTGCCTTTCTCGAAAGTTTTGTATATTGAGCAGGACGATTTTCGAGAGGTTCCCCCGCCAAAATACCGCCGGTTAATTCCTGGCCGGGAGGTTCGTTTACGCTACGGGTATTTCATCACCTGCCAGGAGGTGATCAAGGATGAGCATACGGGCGAGGTAGTCGAGCTGCGTTGTACCTACGATCCGGAGACGAAAGGCGGTAATGCCCCTGATGGCAGGAAGGTGAAGGCCACCCTGCACTGGGTATCCGCGAAACATGCGATTGAAGTCGAGACGCGCCTTTACGATCGCTTATTCAAGGCCAAAAATCCAGATGAAGTTGAAGAGGCAAAGGATTTCAAATCGAATTTGAATCCGGATTCGCTTGAGGTCTTGAAGGGTTGTTTTGTGGAGCAAAGCCTGGCGGATGCAAAACCTGGCATCACGTACCAGTTTGAGCGGCTGGGCTATTTCTGCGTTGATTCCAAAGATTCGACTGATGGAAACTTGGTTTTCAATCGCACAATTTCTTTACGCGATACCTGGGCTAAGATCGATAAATCAAGGAAGAAGTAATTTGCCGGGTCCTTTGGCAGATAATGCTGGAGTTAGCGAGAAAATCTAATCTCCCCCAGTATGTCATTGCCAGTCCTGCAAGCTTGCGGGACTGGAATGAGGTGAAACGGAGCTGAAGCATCCCGGGTGCCACAATCAACCGAGTCACCATGGGGATTCTTCAAACGCGAAGTTTATCCTGAGCCTGGGAAGGGTTCTCTCAGAATGACATGAACTTTGTAGAAAATCAAATAATCACTATGGTTGCATCCCGGAAAGTATCTCTTGAGCCTTTCGTATCCGCTCAAGCACCGTTTCTCTACCGATGATCTCCATGGTCTCGAAAAGGGGTGGACTGACAGTCCTGCCGGTGACCGCCGCGCGCAGAATTCCAAATAGCTGTCCAGCTTTTAATCCCAGCTCTTCTGCCAGCGCTCTCATTGGCTCTTCAGCTGTTTCATGGTTTATTTCAGGTAATTCAGCCAGGATTAGATAAGCGCGTTGCGCGGCTTTGGCAGACTCGGCTGGGGTCATTTTCTTGCCTACCAGAGACTCTGGCTCGGGATGAACTTCTTCCTCAAAGAAGAATCCGCCCATCTCTGGAGCATCTTCCAGGGTGATAATGCGCGGCTGGAGCAGCGGCGTGACCTTCAGGAGCTTCTCGTCGTCGACCTCGTACCCGGCTTCGAGGAAGTAAGGCTTGATTCGTTCAGCCAGATCTGTGATCGACAAGCTGCGCATATGCAGGCCGTTGAAATGGTCGAGTTTGGAGAAATTTATCGCCGCCGGGGAGGGGTTAAGCCGATCGAGGTCGAATTTATCCACCAGGTCGTCCAGGGTGAAGAACTCTGTGTGATCGTCAAAACTCCAACCCATCAAGACGGTCCAGTTAAGTACTCCCTCAGGAAGGTATCCCAGGGACCTCAAGTCGGTTAAGAAGATCGATTTGCCGTCCTTTATCAGTTGAGCAGAATCACGCTTGCTCATTTTCCCTTTCCCGCTCGGCTTAAGAAAAACAGACAGGTGGATCCAATCCGGCTCCTGCCAGCCGAATGCCCGGATGATATGCGCGTGGAGTGGGAAGGTTGGCAGCCACTCCGATCCGCGAATCACATGAGTGATCCCCATCAGGTGATCGTCCACCATCGCCGCCAGGTGGTACAGTGCCAATCCATCGGATTTTACGATGATGTAGTCGTCGATATTCTTGTTTTCGACGGTGATCTCGCCGCGTAAGTGGTCACGCACAGTGATGGTTCCATCAGTCGGTGTTTTGAAGCGGATGACGTGTGATTCACCGCTAGAGACTCTTTGAGCAGCTTCATCCTTCGAGAGCAAGCGGCATGTACCATCATAATGGGAGGCTTCCTTGCGCTTTTGCTGCTCCTGGCGTACCCGGGCAAGTCGTTCTGGGGTGCAGAAGCAGTAATACGCATGACCCATCTCGATCAGTTGAGTGGCATGCTGCTGGTAAATCTCTTTGCGTTTGGATTGGTGGTAAGGCGCGTGCGGTCCCCCGATATCCGGACCCTCGTCCCATTCAATGCCCAACCAATGCAGGCTGTCAATTAATTCCTGTTCTGATTCAGCATTGTATCGCTTGCGATCGGTATCTTCGATGCGCAGGATGAATTGGCCCCCGGTCTGACGGGCTATCAGGTAATTGTATAAAGCAGTGCGACCGCTGCCAAGGTGAGTCCTGCCGGTTGGAGAGGGTGCAAATCGTACCCGAACTGGTTTCTTGGATGAATTTGGCATATATCTCCTGTTTAGAAAAGGGAGAGATTAAGCAGATTTATGCCTTACGATAACGCTTTGCACCAATCCAATGCCTAAAAGCAGCGACAGCATGGCGCTGCCGCCGTAACTGACAAAAGGTAATGGCAACCCAGTGGCTGGTATCAACCTTAAATTTACCCCGATATTGACAATGGCCTGAAAAGCGATCAAAGTGGCGACACCATAACAGATCAGTGCGCCATAGGTGTCACGAGCTAGGCGTGCAGCTCGAAGGATTCGATAGATAACGAATAATAATAGTCCAATGATGACAATCGTGCCGACAAAACCAAATTCCTCCGCCATCGCAGAGAAGATAAAGTCGGAATGGCGCACCTTCAGGAATCGCAGTTGCACCTGTGTGCCAAGGTTATAACCTTTCCCAAACCAGCCACCAGAACCGATGCTGATCAAGGCTTGCTGGATATTATAGATATCACCATGTCGGGCCGTCGGATCTGGGAATAGGAAATCAAGGATGCGATTCTTCTGATATTCAGCCAGGAGAGGATAGCCAAGCAGCGGGATTATCACTCCCACACCCGCGAAGGCAGCCAACATTTTAAAGTTCAGACCGCTTGCCCAGAGCAGCGTAAACCAGATAACCAAGATCACGATGGAGGTGCCCAGGTTTGGTTGCAAGATGATCCAGAGTACAACACCAGCAGTCAATAATAGAGAGCGAAAGATGATGCGGGGATCATTTACCCGGCCCATGTTGCGGGAGAAGAACTCAGCCAAAACGAGGATGATGATAATTTTGGCCAGCTCGGAGGGTTGGATATCAAAGTAGGTAGTTTCGAACCAGCGGGCTGATCCGAAAATCGCCTGACCGACCACATAAAGCACCCCCAGCAGGCCGGCCATCGCGATATACATCACCCGGTTGAGTGACTCCCAAAAGCGATAATCTATGGCGGTGGTGATCAGGATAACACCGAAGCCAACGATCACGAATATTGCCTGGCGCTGATCATAGCCAGCCAGGGTGATATTTCCAGCGATCGCAGAGCGGATCATAGCAACGCTGAAAATACTTAGGATTGCTACCGCGCCGAGAAGCCAGAAATCGAAATGACGCCAAGTGGTCCTTACATCACTCATACGTTCTTTCGACTGCGCCTCCGCCCAGAAGGGTTAAGGGGGATATCAGCGATCAGACGCTGTTGGCGGCCATCCTGGGTCATTTCTATGCTGACTGAATTGGGATCGATATCAACATGTCTGGAAATGACGCCAATCAATTCATCTTTCAGCGTATCCATCGTGCCAGGATTCATGTCTATCCGGTCGTGGATCAACACCAGCTGCAGGCGATCCTTCGCCTGTTTGGCGCTGCTCTTATCTCTGCCCAGGATCCGATCGAAAAATGTGCTCATTTCAATCACCTCCTGAACGCATGATGCGAGAGATACGACCAAAGAAGCCGTCGCTGCTCTCGAGATCTAAGAATGGAACGGTTTGGCCTTCAAGCCGGGCCGCGATATTTTTGAAGGCAAGACCAGCCTGGCTTTTGCCATCCAGGACGATGGGTGTGCCCCTATTGGTGCTTAAAATGACTTTCTCATCTTCTGGCACGATGCCGATCAACTCGACAGCCAGTAGTTCTATCACGTCGTCGGGAGAAAGCATATCCTCCCGCTTGACCATATCTGGTTTCAGCCGGTTTAATACCAGGCGAGCCGGTCCTTTTTCTTCCGCTTCGATCAAACCGATGATCCGGTCAGCATCGCGCACGGCGGAGATTTCCGGATTGGTGATCACGACGACCACATCAGCGGGTGCAATTGCGTTGCGAAATCCACGCTCTATGCCAGCTGGAGAATCGATCAGTACCCAATCACTTTCTGAGCGCAGCTCATCGATCAACCTGACCATGTCACTTGGGGAAACGGCGGTCTTATCCCGGGTTTGAGCCGCGGGGATCAGGAAGAGATTGGGCAGTCTTTTATCCCTGATCATCGCCTGGCGCAACCGGCAGCGTCCTTCAACCACGTCAACCAGGTCGTATACGATGCGGTTTTCAAGCCCTAAAACAACGTCAAGGTTGCGTAATCCAATATCTGCGTCGATGCAGACCACCCGGGCGCCATCCACTGCTAAGGCAGTCGCAATGTTTGCGGTGGCGGTCGTGTTTCCTACACCACCTTTCCCTGAGGTAATCGTTATCACTTTTTTGGTCATTTAGAAACCCCGAAATCCACTAAATCCAACACACTACTCCTCACTTCATCTTTGGCTGCCAGGGGACAGCCACTACCTGCCCATCAATGATGCGTGCTACCTCGGGTTGCGGACTTCCTTTACGCTTGGGCGTCGTCGCGATCTTGTCTGCAATGCGCAGCTGGGTTGGGGCGAGATCCATCGCGCAAACAATTGCATCCATATTGCCTTCAGCTCCGGCATGAACCATCCCCCGGAGGCGACCCCATACGACGACATCGCCTCCAGCGACAATTTCACTGCCGGGATTTGCGTCACCAATCACCACCACATGCCCAAAATATTGGAGACTGAATCCTGACCGCAGGGTGCGGCGCACAAGCACCGCTTCCTCGCCGGTCAAGGCTGTTTCAATCGTGTGGGTGGTTCTCTCAGGACTGGGTTTGTTTATCCGGGTCGCCAGTCCGAGCAGTTGGGCGTTTTGCTGAGTTACCTGTGAGTTGCTGATCACTGCCCAAAGCGCGAGCCCGTCTTCGGTGATCATATCTCGCAGCTGCCCCAACTCTGCGGCGCGGATGACATGATTCCCGACATCCAAGATCAACTTCCCACCCTGCAGAAATTCAGATTGCTCCTTGATTTGATCCTGCAATGCGGCTTTGGCTTTGGGCCAATCATCATCCCGAACGGTAATCAGCAACCCTTCGCGGATACCCTTGATTTGTACCTTGACGCGATCATCCATATTTTTTATCAGGCTGAGGTCAGATCAGGCCAATTCAATGATAATCCGAACCCAAATAATGATTGATTATAGCACGAACGCTAGGGATTTTGAGCGGCGGTGTCTCCCGCTTTTATATCGAAATAAGCTTCTAAAACTTGCCGCACGATCGGTCCCGCAACCGATGCACCCTCACCACCATTGTAAACAAAGGCGACAACCGCAATTTCTGGATCTTCATAAGGAGCATAGGCCGTTGTCCAGGAGTGGGTGGGCCAATTTCCGGGGATGCACAGGTTCTTTTCATTGGCATATTTGTCGCAATACTCGGCAGTACCTGTCTTCCCTGCTACGGAAATATTGACATTTTCGAACTGGTCGGTGAGTGTGCCATCCAGCACTGCCTGTCGCATCCCCTCTTGTACCTTTTCGATCACCCACGGTTCGACAGATTTCTTCTCGCCGGTCAGCTTACCTTCACAACCTCCTGGGCTGGCGGGCTCATCAAAAATATCCAACACAGGGTCGCTGGTGACATCCCAGACAGGATCTGGCAGGAAGGATTTAATGATGTTCCCATCACTGTCCTGAATTTCGCTCAGGATGGTCGGGCGCATCAATACGCCATCATTCGCAATAGTTGCTGCCGATAGGAGAACCTGGATCGGGGTAGCGATCATAAAACCCTGACCGACGCTGGCAATGTAAGTGTCACCGCTTGACCAGTTTTCGCCCTGGTTTATCCGCTTCCAGGTGGGATCGGGAATAAGTCCATCTTCGACCAGCGGTAGTTCTATGCCTGGGGCAATTCCATAGCCAAGAGCTCGGGCATAGGTGCCTAAACGGCAGATACCGAGTCCATCGGGAACCTCATCCTCGTAGCCGCCACCGAGCTTATAGAAGTAGACGTTGCTTGAGTTGGCTAATCCTTCAACAAAGGCGATTTCACCAAACCCGGCCTCGTTCCAGTCGATGAATTCTCGTGGGCGAGGATTGAGCACATTGGCGGAAAACTTCTCATCGATGACTATCTTTGGTGGTGCTTCGACGATTTGTTCCGGGGTGACGACCCCTTCGTTGAGGGCGCCGACTGCGGTGACCAGCTTGAAGACCGATCCCGCTGGGAGCTCATCGCCGACAGCATGATTCAGCATAGGATTGCGCTCATCCTCTGAGAGCTGCTCGAAATAATACTGTGGAATAACCCTCGCCATGCGGTTATTCTCATAGCTGGGGTAAGAAACCATCGCCAGAATTTCACCGGTCTTGGGGTTCAGTGCGATCACCACCCCGCTGTTCATCCGCATCTCGCCGTAATACGCGTTCCATTCATCAATCTCGCGCACCAGGATCGATTCAGCCGCGTTTTGAAAGCGCGAATCAATCGTCAGGCGGAGGTTCAGTCCCGGCGATGGATCGATTGGCGGGACGACATCGCGTTTGATCTGACCGCCGACGTCAACTTCAACCAATCTACGCCCGTTGCGACCGCTCAATATGCTTTGGAAATAACGCTCCACACCTGCGTAGCCGACTTTATCGCGGTTGGGGATAAAGTTACGCTCCCGATAGTATTCTTCTTCTGCCGCAGAGATAGGACCTAGAAAACCGATGATACCGGCCGTCAGTGAGCCGGTTGGGTAATCCCTGACCGATTCAATCTCAATACCCACGCCGGGGAGATCGACCGCCTCCTCGTTTATTATCATGGCAGCGGTCCGGTCAATATTGCATTTAATTCTGACCGGTGAAAAGGGAGCGGTGGTCTCCCCATATTCAACAATTTGTGTGATGCCATGCTCAGATAGACAAGGGACGTATGGATTTTCCGGGGTCACCTCATTCAAGTTAATGGGGACATCGATCATCTGGCTTAGCTGGCGGTATATCTCCTGGATGGCGCCCAAATCATCTGGGAGATCCGCTGGTGTGATGACCACGTTATAGGACGGTATGTTGCGAGCCAGGATGTAATCATTGCGATCGAAAATAATGCCCCGTTGGGTAGGGGTGTTGATCTCGCTGATCCGGTTTTCTTCCGCTTGCAGGAGCCAATTAGGTCTTTCAAGTATCTGTAATGAGAATAACCGCCCTGTGTAAATCAGGAACACAGCAATGATGGCGATTCCAAAGACAAGGATTCGCCAGCCTTGGAGCTGGTTAGTTAATTTCGCGTTGCCGTTCATTGAGTACTTACTATCACTCAAACTAGTTTACCAGTATTTTTTCAGCTAAAAAAGTCATCATGGCGAATTTATTGTTAAATTTCGATTGTTTCTGGATACAGCCAGTTGGCCAGATCGCCGATCAAGGCGTACACCGGCACAGCCAGCAGCAAATTTAGCAAGGCGCTGGGTATGGTGATCAGATAAAACGCCTCGATCAATGGAATTGGGGTGCCGCTGACCAGGAGCGCAACAACTGATATTGCCTGAACAATCAATGTCGCAAGTAATGTTGCTGCAATCATCGCTAATAAGGGGCGCTGCCAGAAGATTCGCCGCATATAGATCGCCACTCCTGTGGCCACCACGTAGGCCGGGATGACGGCATAGGCTGGGACTGCTGTTGCCAGGCTGACTAACACGCCAGCGATAACTCCCCAATGCCATGCAGTGGTCACTCTTTCCTGGACCGCCCAGGCGACCACAATCAGCAATACCAGGTCGATTGTCCCGTGAAGCAGGTGGACCTGGCTGAAAATCGCGGATTGGACGATCACCATCAGGCCAAGGATTGGGATTGCCAGGAGGATTGCCATTCTACACCATCAGGAAATTACCAAATGAGGCGTTCACCGGATATTAATGATCTCATTTCTCGTGATCAGGGGGGTTCAGTTGTTGGGATGAGTGGACCGATGTTCACCGGACGGAAGTTCACGATCACGAGCACGATCTCAAGCCGGGAAAAATCTACTACTGGTTCGATGATCGCGGTTTGGAACAGTTCCACCGGCCGCTGGCGCACACCGCTGACCTGTCCGATCAATATGTCTGGGGGAAAGTTGCCACCCAATCCTGAAGTCAAGACGAGATCGCCGGTTTGAATATTCGCATCCTGGGGAATGTTTTCAACCGTGATGTCGCCGGTGATCGAACCTGCAAGAGAACCCTCTGCGCCAGAGGGCTGGATGCGCACGTTTATGGCAGTACCTGGATCGTTGATCAACTGGACCCGGGCACCATCCGCTGTAACTGCAGCAACTCTGCCAACCAGACCTTGAGAGGAGACAACTGGCATCCCACGCCGTAATCCATCATCAGAACCCCGGTTGATGATGATGTAATGCAAAAATGGGCTGATATCCCGCCCAATGACTGCCGCGGTGATATATTCATTTTCGGCGTGCGTCCGGGCAAAATCAAGCAGCGCGGACAGTACTTCCAGCTCGGCGTTCTCCTGTTGGAGCTCGATGATTTGTGACTGTAAACGGGCAATTTCAGCTTCTAATTGGTCATTCAGCTGGGATAACCGGGCCACATCCCTGGGAGCCGTCATGAAATCACGGACAGCCAGGTAGCGGCTTGCCAACCAGGTTTGGGTAGAGATAAAGGGGGAAAAAGCAACCCGCGAAATCGGAGTCAGGTACCCTCCTAATGCCAGCAGCAGGATACCGATCACGAGGATCGCCAGGGCGATTGTTTGAATCGAGCGGGGGATATTCATGCACCATTCAGGTTAGACGTGGCGGGTACTGCCTCGCTCTAACCCTACCAAGAACTGGGCCAGTTGATCGTAATCTTCCAAAATCATGCTCGCCCCCCGCACCACGCAAGTCATGGGATCTTCAGCAACCCAGACCCGGACGTGAAGTTCATCGGTGAGACGACGATCGAGGCCCCGTAAGAGTGAGCCGCCTCCTGCCAGGGTGACCCCAGATTCCATCAAGTCGGAGACGATCTCAGGGGGACATTCGTCCAGAGCATCTTTGATCGTATCAACGATGGTCAAGACTGAGCCGGAAATCGCTTCCCGAATTTCAACGGAGGATACTTCGATTGCCTCCGGTAATCCAGTGACGAGATTGCGGCCGCGCAAAGTGAGAGTCATCTCCTCAGGCAAATGGTAAGCAGAGCCGATGTTGATCTTTGATTGTTCCGCCATGCGCTCGCCGATCAACAAGTTGTACTTATTACGCATATACTGGATAATGTCTTCGTCCATCTCGTCGCCAGCTACCCGCAAGGAACGGGAGATGACCACCCCACCCATCGACAAGGTGGCTACTTCAGTGGTTCCACCACCAATATCGACAATCATGCTGCCGCGTATTTCCGCTACTGGTAAACCGGCTCCCAATGCGGCCGCTACAGGTTCTTCAATTAGACCAACTTCTCGAGCTCCAGCTGACATGGCTGCATCATAAACCGCTCTTTTTTCAACTTCCGTTACCCCAGACGGGATGCCAATGACAACCCGTGGTCGGGGTACCGGCACGATGCTCTGCTGGTGGGCTTTGCCAATGAAGTATTCCAGCATGGCTTCGGTGATCTCGAATTCAGAGATCACGCCATCCCGCAGGGGTCTCACTGCAATGATGTTTGCCGGGGTGCGCCCGACCATCTCCTTGGCTTCTGCACCAATGGCTTTGGGCTCCCTGGAGCGTTTGTCTATGGCGACCCAGGAAGGCTCGCGTATAACAATGCCCTTGCCGCGTACGCTGACTAGGGTGTTGGCAGTGCCTAAATCTATGCCAATGTCTAGTGAAAAAAACCCCAGTAGCCAGTTGAGTGGATTGAAAGCCAAATTGGGGCTCCTTTGCGAACGGATTTGAAGGTGTCTATAAAATCCCGCGAAATTCGATGAGCTCCTCACACACCTGCAAATTCAGCGCGATTATACCATCTTACAGGTAGTACCTTTGGCCCAGGCAATTTCGGGAATTTTCTAATCTAAGTGATGATTTTAACCCTTTTTTCGGCTTAGAATCAAAGTATAATTGGCCTCCAATTATTAAAAATGCATATGGAGGTGGATTTATTAGCGAAAATTATAACTGATTTATAACCGAGGGAAGACCAGCGCACGGGCTCAACCGGCATGCATCGTGATTAAATTCATCCCCTAGGTTGGAACATTACTTGCATGGATTATCATTCAGTAAATGCCGTGGATTGAGTTGACGAGGAAGAGGGTTCCTGGCCGCGAGGTCGGGTTAATCTCGGGAGATGGTTGAAGATTCCGGGAGAAAATCGAGAGATCAGCGGAAGCCCTCTGGGCAAGTCACTGCCCAACTCCATTCCCTCCACAAGAACCCAGAGACAATGCCGGCTGGGTGATCAGCCGGACAAAACCACTGGGAGTGACGGAATACTTATTAACTCGTGTGTCCTGGGGTTGCCCCAGGACGCGATCAGAACGTTTTTGGAGGGTATCCCATGTGTGGAATCGTTGGATACATTGGACCCCAGGATGCCACCCCGATCATCCTTAACGGGTTGCGACGTTTGGAATACCGGGGTTATGACTCTGCTGGCATCGCGGTGATTGAGGATGACAATATTGAAGTACGCCGTGATGCGGGCAAGCTGGATCGCCTGGCCGAACTGGTAAAAGAAGTCCCTTTGCATGGCCAGATCGGGATCGGGCATACTCGCTGGGCGACTCACGGAGAACCGAGTGCCAGGAATGCCCACCCGCATTTAGGCACCAGCGGTAAAGTAGTCCTGGCTCACAACGGCATTGTTGAAAACTATCTCGACCTGCGCGAGGAACTCAGCGCTGAAGGTGTGGAATTCAAATCCGACACGGATACTGAAGTGATTGTGCAGCTCGTCGATCGCTATCTCTCGTTGGAGATGAGCTTTGAGGAGGCAGCCCAAAGGGCGATTTCTCACCTGCGAGGGGCTCATGGCATCGTCATGTTATCTACCAAAGAGACTGACAAAATCGTGGCAGCCAGGATCGGCAACGCCGGCGGCGTTGTTGTTGGTAGAGGTGAGGGAGAAATGTTCGTAGCCTCGGATATGCCCGCTATATTGGAACACACCCGTCAGATGGTTTTCCTGGAATCAGGACAGATGGCGGTGGTCAAGCGCGATGGGGTCGAAGTGAGCAATCTGGATGGAGAACCAGCCGAGATCGAGGAGCACACTGTCGCCTGGGATCCGGTGGCCGCTGAGAAGGGGGAATATCGCCACTTCATGCACAAAGAAATCCATGAACAGGTGCGATCGTTAACCGATACCATTGGGGGCAGGGTTGATTTTGATTCTGGTCGCGTCCACCTGGAGCGGCTGAATTTGACCCCCGAACTTGCCCAACGGATTGATAAGGTGTTTATCACGGCTTGTGGTACAGCCTCCCATGCTGGTATGGTCGGCAAAGCCCTCATCGAGCGCATCGCGCGCATACCGGTGGAGGTGGATATCGCCTCCGAATTCCGCTACCGGGATCCGATTCTGGATGAAAACACAGCTGTGCTGGCCATCAGCCAGTCTGGTGAGACTGCGGACACATTAGCCGCAATGGAGGAAGCTCGGCGGAAAAATGCGATCCTGTGGTCGATCGTCAACGTGATTGGATCCCAAGCCATGCGCATATCAGATGGCTATATCTCCATGCAGACTGGGCCAGAGATCGGCGTGGCCTCCACGAAGGCTTACACCGCGCCTCTGGTGGATGTTTACATGCTCGCAGTCCTTCTAGCGGACCTGCGCGGTGACCTGAATGAGAAGAAAAGAT
Organism: Anaerolineales bacterium; assembly: GCA_041558875.1. GTDB lineage: Bacteria > Chloroflexota > Anaerolineae > Anaerolineales > UBA4823 > PFL25. The sequence goes on along the minus strand of JBFFEL010000004.1, from coordinate 62,628 downwards.
GCGAGCTGGTCTCAGATCTGAGGCTGGTACCTGACCTGGCTTCCCGCTGTCTGGACCGTGAGGCTGAGGTCGAAGAAGTGGCTTGGGCGTTGAAAGATTTCTCGCACTGTCTCTATTTAGGACGAGGGATTAACATGCCTACTGCTTATGAAGGTGCGCTGAAACTGAAGGAGATCTCATACATCCATGCTGAGGGATACCCCGCAGGCGAGATGAAACATGGCCCGATCGCGTTGATTGATGAAGAGATGCCGATTGTAGTCATCGCTCCGCGCGATCCCTGGTATGAGAAGATGTTCAGCCAGATCGAACAGACCAAGGCTCGTGGTGGTATCGTCGTGGCTGTGGCGACGGAGGGGGATGAAGTAATCCCAACCATCGCTGACCATGTCCTATGGGTACCTCCAACTCCCTGGATGTTGAGCCCGGTTACCACGGTGATCCCCCTGCAAATTTTGGCCTACCATATCGCCGCACTGCGCGGATTGGATGTGGATCAACCGCGCAACTTGGCAAAATCCGTCACCGTTGAATAAGGTGCATTTTCATGCTGCTATCGGCGGGGAAGCTTATTGAAGAGCTTCCCTCCCGTTTCAACAAAAATGAAAACCCTGTTAGAAATAAATATTATTTGCAAATTTTTCCCAAATGAGCTTATAATCATTTGCTGATTAATTGCGTTCCCCAGCAGGGGATTGCAGGGAGAAGTCTTTGAAGAAACGATTGTTTTTAGCCCTTGTGGTGACGCTGGTCATCGGGGCAGCATTTTTCTGGCTGGTCGATCTGAACCAGGTTATCACATTGCTGCGTCAAGCTGATTGGCGACTGTTGGCAGCTGGGATAGGGGCATTGTTGGTTGCTTACATGCTGATGGCCGTCCGCTGGCGGTATTTATTGGCCAATAGGACTGGTTTCTTGCCATCGTTTCATGCGATTAATATTTCCAACCTGGTAAACAGTTTGACGCCCATCCCCGAGATAGCCGTGAGGGTGTTGATTACCGGACGCGGCGCAGATATGTCCATTTCAGGGGCGACCTCCGGCATGCTCGTCGAGCGCTCCCTGGAACAGGTGATGCGGGTGCTGGCATTTCTGCTGGCCCTGCTCACGGGATACGTGATCTCCTTCAAAACTGAATCCATGCTGGTCAACGCAGGTCTTATCCTGGCTTTTCTGGGTTTGATGGTCTGGTTGATCCGCAATGCGGAAAGTATTGTGGGAAAGGTCCAGGTTCTTCTGCGTCGTTTTCCTAGATTGGATCAAAAACAGGTCGAGAAAGCCCTCACGGATCTGGTCACTGGCTTGAGGATGGCGGGCGGTCCTAAACAGCTGACTTACGGCTGGTTGATGTCTTTTGCCATCTGGGGTGCATTTTTTGCCTTCGCTTATCTGGTTTTGCTGGGTCTTCATATATATCTCCCCATTGAACAGATGGCCGCCATCGCGTTGCTCACCCTGGCAGTTGCGCCTCCCTCTGCACCCGGTACGCCTGGTTTGTACCAGGCAACCATCGTCGGTGCCTTGTCGTTAGTGGCTGGCTTCAACCCTGCATTGATGACTGCGTACGCAATTATGATCCATGTTCTGCAGGTCATTCCGTTGTTTTTCCTTGGAATCTGGGGTGCATTTGGTACAGATGTCTCGCTGCGCAGTGTGTACCAACAGCAGCAGACCGTACCTGTAGAGAGTAAAAATCGTTAAAACCTCTCTGTTTTAAATCTCAATTTCCCTGACCTGAGCTTTGTGATGTGGACGGATAATCACAAGGCTTTTTTATTTCTTATTGAGATAAAATTAAATGCGGTGCAAGAATTGTTATATTTGTTGCAGGAGAGGTAAATCTGGAAAATCCAACCAGAAATTTTAGGCTCCCAGAAGAAGAGAGACAGGATAAATCTTAATCTTTCTGGTGGATTGGTAGAATAAACTCCCACCAGCTATAAATATGGATGAAAATTGAACTATCAAAGGGATGGTTTGGCGAGAATGTTGATCGCTCGCTTGGAGCGATTGTCGGCTGATTCCTATTGGGCGCGTCAGGCGAGCGGGGTGCGTGGATCGTTGCTGAAACTGATTGAAGCGGGAGATTTAGATTCAGACCAGGGAACAGCGTTGATAGAGCAGGGTTTTGATTATTTGGAAAAAGCTGCCCGGGAGAAATAATCACCAAGGATCTGCAGCAGCTTGTAGGGGGCGCAAGCGGATCTTTCATTAACCACAATAATTATCGTCCGGGCTCAGAATTAACCCACCAGGAACATACAGAAGCCATCCTCCAGATGGGCCCTGGATTCAACCAGGGTAACTTCTTCCGCGCATAGAATTTCGATTTGCCTGGCGTCAATGCGGCACAACTCGGGGTGCTGGGCACGCAACGCCGCAAAAGGGCAGCGTTCGAAAATGACCCGTGGTGCTTCCGCGTGCGCCTCCCACCGAGACTGGTATCCCAGCTCGTTTAACTGGTTAACCACCTGCACCAGGCGTTGAGATAAGGGACCCTTTTCATTTTTATCTGGGAGGAGGTGTCCTGCAACCCGCTCGAGGAACGTTGACTCTTGTTCGGGTGAAAGCTGATCAAGGGAGGCGCTCAATAGGGCGCTGCTCAATAGATCAAAATTATCTTTATAAATGCTGGATGCCAGGCTGAACCGCCTCGCCGGACGCCCTCGGCGACCACTGTGCTGCTGACCAGAGTTCACGATCAACCCTTCCTTGATCATGTTCGCCAGGTGGTGGCGGATGTCTGCTTGGGTGAGCTGAAGAGCCCGGCTGAGTTCAGCTGCAGTAATTCCAGGTCGATGTTCGATTAGTTCAAGTAAACGTTGGCGAGTGGATTTCATCTACCCAATTATACCCATCAATTGTATTAACGCAAATTATATTTTGCGTTAATCTGCTTTGACAGGTATTATTTATCCGGTATAATTAGCCATTGTGACAACCGGAGAGATTACATTGACCTGGGACGATTCTTATGCCATCGCACGGGAATTGTCGAAATCAAAACCGGAGGTAAATCTTGAAGAGGTCTCTCTGATGATGATTTACAACTGGACAGTGGATTTACCGGGTTTTTCTGATGATCCAGAGCTGGCAAATGATGCCATCCTGGAAGCAATATTCCAAGAATGGTTTGAGGAGGTAGCTCAAAAATGACAGAAGACTTCAATTCACCTGGATACGATATCCCTCCCGAGATGGAAGGTCAGGTGGCGATTACCACGCTGGATAAAGTCTACAACTGGAGTCGGCGAAATTCGATCTGGCCGATGATGTTCGGTTTAGCATGCTGCGGAATTGAGATGATCTGCGCCGCGACCAGTCGCTTTGACTTCTCCCGGTTTGGAATGGAAGTGATGCGTCCGAGTCCCCGTCAGAGCGACTTGATGATCGTATCAGGCACTGTGACCAAGAAGATGATCCCCCAGATCGTGCGCCTCTACAACCAGATGCCAGAACCGAAATACGTCCTGGCGATGGGCGCCTGCGCATCTGGAGGAGGACCGTTTAAGGAGGGTTACAGCGTGGTGGATGGTGTCGATAAATTCATCCCGGTGGATGTCTATGTTCCCGGGTGCCCACCAACGCCGCAAGCCTTGCTTCATGGATTGATCACACTGCAGAAGAAGATCGATATTCAATCGATCAAGAATGTGCGCTGGTACAGCAAGGATCCGGTTGAGGCGATCCCGATCCCTGTACTCGGTCCAGACCTGATGGATCCCCGTGAATATGAATTGATAAAAGACTATACCGCTGAAAAACAGGTTGAAGAGGAAGAAGTCCCTGTGGTGGAGGAAGCCTGAATTGGAGTCAATTGATGAGTGAAGAAGTTCTTGTTGAACAAAAAACCGAATTAGAAGAGCGATTCCCGGAGATCAGCCGTGATGAGCGTAAGGGGTATGCAGGTTTCATCGTGCCAGCAGGAAAACTGGTCGAATTTGCCACCGGTTTGCGAGATGAATTTGGTTACGATTTCTTATCCTCGGTCACCGGTGTGGATTACCTGCCGGAAGACAAGCTGGAAGTGGTCTACCATGCCTATAAGACCACCGGTGGGTCGGAATTAGTCTATAAGGTGCAGGTGCCGCGCGATAATCCGGTGGTACCTTCCCTTACTCCGGTCTTTCCTGGCGCGAATCTCCAGGAGCGGGAAGCCTGGGATTTGGTAGGGATTAGATTTGATGGCCATCCCAATCTTAAACGAGTTTTGACCTGGGAAGGATTCGAAGGTCACCCGCTGCAAAAAGATTGGCAAGAACCATTTTATGAAGAAGATGGCAAGCCTTTTAAAAGCCGATGGCCTGGGGGCGACGTAATCCGCAGCGAAGACAACAATCCCTTCAATAAGAACGTGGATTATCCGGAAGGCTTTGATCCGGCACTGTGGGAACCGGTGGGTGAGTCTGCGGTATACGCTGGAGTGGGTAGACTCGATCACGCAGTCAGTGAGACTGCCTTGATCACCGACCAGATCGTGGTTAATTTGGGTCCACAGCATCCCTCAACGCACGGCGTGTTCCGCATGGTCGTTCGCCTTGAAGGTGAGACGGTTGTCGATCTCGAACCGGTCATGGGCTATCTGCATCGTAACCATGAAAAAATCGGCGAGCGCAATACTTTCTTGATGAACATACCCTTCACAGATCGCCTGGATTATTTCAACTCGATGAGCAACAACTTTGGTTATGTCCTGGCGGTCGAGAAACTGATGGGGACTAAACCACCTGAACGGGCGGAATATCTGCGCGTGATGATGGCTGAATTAACCCGTATTGTCAACCATCTGGCTGCCATCGGGTTCTTGTTGAACGATCTGGGCGCGTTTTTTACCCCTTTGTTGTATGCATTTGAAGAACGAGAGCTGATCCTGGATATATTTGAGGCAGTCAGCGGTTCACGCATGATGTGCAATTATTATCGCTTCGCTGGCATGGCAAGGGACTTGCCTGAAGGTGTGTTTGAACAGGTAAAAGGACTTGTCCTGGACAGGTTGCCGGCCAAGATCGATGATCTGGATACCTTCCTGACCAACAACGAAATCATTCGCGCCCGGTCGATCGGAGTGGGTGTGCTGACTGCAGAAGATGCCATTGCTCATTCTGCTGTTGGACCAGTGCTGAGGGCCTCGGGGGTGCCGTATGATGTACGCCGCGCAGACCCTTATGGCATCTATGATCGCTTCGAATTTGACGTTGCGGTGCGTTATCATGGCGACATTTACGATCGCTACCTGATCCGCCTGGATGAAATTCGCCAGAGTATTCGCATATTGGAGCAGGTGATCCGCGATATTCCTGAAGGTCCGATCCAGGAAGGTAAACCCCAATATCAGGTAAGGGTGCCGGCTGGCGAAGCATATGGGCGAGTCGAGGGACCGAAAGGTGAATTGGGCTTTTATGTTGTCTCAAATGGCAAGCCGAATCCCTGGCGGTACCATGTCAGGGCGCCATCTTTCATCAACTTGACCGCCCTAGGCGTAATGGGTAAGAATTACAAGATTGCCGATGTCGTCTCGATTTTAGGCTCTATCGATATCGTGCTGGGAGAAACGGATCGCTGATCCACACATTGCAAGTCAATGAGGAATTAGCTGCGGAGTTTGAATATGACTGATTTTTATGGCAAAGGTCTTCTGAAGGGTTTAGGCATCACGTTCAAACACTTCATGAACACCTATCTGGAAGACATTCGCTGGTTATCACGCGGAAAACGCCGATATTACACTGAAGAAGGAATTGAAAATCGCAAGAGCATTGATGCCAAGGGTATCTTTACCGTGCAATACCCGGATGAGAAATTGCCCGTACCAGAGGAATTTCGTTTTATCCCGTTCCTGATCTATGAAGTTAACGGGGATGGGGAGAAGCAAGATCGCTGTACATCCTGCGGTATTTGTGCCAAAGTCTGTCCACCTCAGTGTATCTGGATAGAGCGTACCAACGATCCCGACACCGGTAGACCCGTTCCAGAACCGAAGGAATTCTATATCGATGTTGACATCTGTATGAACTGCGGGTTGTGCGCAGAATTCTGCCCATTCGATGCGATCAAGATGGATCACGATTACGAGATTTCGGTTTACGATCGGTTGGAGAAGAACATCTATAACAAGGAGCGCCTCTCACGCCCGGTTGAATATTATGCCTCAATTCGTCCTACAAATTACAACCGGGAGGAGGCTGCCCGGGCCGAAGCTGAAGCGAAAAAAGCTGCCAGAAAAGCTGCCCGGAAGAAGACAGAGGAATAGATCGTGACTACTATTGGATCCAGAGGATTCGAGAATTTTTCGATGGTATTTTTGATAAGGAAATTTATATGGTAAATGTAAACACAGTAAGCAAAGAAGCAGTCATGGGAGCTTTGAGCCAGGTCCAGGAACCAGAACTACACCAGGACCTGGTCAGCCTGAACATGATTCGGGATTTGAATATTATCGGGGGTGAGGTTGGTTTTACAGTCATGCTGACAACCCCAGCCTGCCCGTTGCGCGACCAAATTGAACGTGAGGTACGCGAAGCGGTAGAGGCTATACCTGGTGTTGAATCGGTAGTCATCAAGTTGGACGCCAATGTACCAACGGATGGTAGGCAGCGCGGTCTTTTGAAACTACCCATCCGCAACGCGATCGCTATCGCCTCTGGGAAAGGAGGCGTGGGCAAGAGCACTCTGGCGGTGAACCTGGCGGTTGTGCTGGCTAAATCTGGTGCCCGGGTGGGCTTGTTGGATGCGGATATCTATGGTCCAAATATTCCCACCATGATGGGAGTTGAGCATCTGCCCCCCGCAGGGGAAGACAAACTTTTCCCCGCAGAAGCACACGGTGTGAAATTAATGTCGATCGGCTTCATGGTCAAGGCAGATCAGCCGTTAATTTGGCGGGGGCCGATGCTTCATTCCGCGATTCGCCAGTTCCTAAGTGATGTTGAGTGGGGTGAGCTGGATTACCTGGTCGTTGATCTACCACCTGGGACTGGAGATGCCGGATTGAGTCTGGCTCAATCTATGCCGCTCAGTGGTGGGTTGATCGTCACGCTACCCCAACAGGTATCCTTGGATGATGCCCGGCGAGGTCTCGAGATGTTCCGCCAGATGAATGTGCCGATCTTCGGCGTGGTGGAGAACATGAGCTACCTCGAGCTGCCGGATGGAACCCGAATGGATGTATTTGGCTCCGGTGGTGGCGAAAAATTAGCCCAGGAGAGCGGGGTGCCGTTTATTGGCGCCATTCCAATGGATCCATCTGTTCGAGAAGGTGGCGACAATGGAGTGCCAGTAACGGTCAGCGATCCCGACTCGCTAGTTTCCAGGGCCTTGACTTCAATCGCCTTGGATGTCGCCGCGAAAGTCAGCGTGGCGGCCATGCAGAGTAACGATTTTGTGCCGATTACCATGGTTGGATGATCATGAGCAGTTCAAAACCATATGTTGTCAGTGTACGCTTCCAAAAGGTCGGAAAAGTCTACCACTTTGACGCCCGAAAATTCACCGACCTGCGTGAAGGAGATTTTGCGGTCGTTGAGACCAGCCGAGGGAAGCAGCTCGGCGAGATAGTCCAAATCCTGGATGATCCGCCGATGCCTCCGCATGGTTCATGGAAGCCGATAAAACGTAAAGCGACCCCGCGAGATCTTTTATTACGTCAGCTCTGGCAGCGTAAAGGGCTTGAAGCGATGATCAACTGCCGGGCAAAAGCAGCTGAAATGAAGATCGAAGGGGTCAAGATCGTATCGGCAGAATACACCATCGATGGTAAACGGTTGTCGTTCTTGTACAGCACCGAAACTGAAGAGCGGGTCGACCTTAAATCTTTGAAGAAAGCCGTCCAGCGCACCTATCCAAGATCAAGAGTTGAAATGCGCCAGATTGGCCCTCGCGATGTGGCAAAGATCATAGGTGGGATGGGTGCTTGTGGAATGGAATCACGCTGCTGCTCCATATTCCTGACCGAGTTCAGCCCAATCTCCATCAAGATGGCCAAAGAGCAGGGCATCTCCCTGACTCCATCCGAGATCACCGGCATGTGCGGCAGGTTGCGGTGCTGTTTGATTTACGAGTACCAGCAATATGTCGAAGCGCGTAAGACTCTCCCAAAACGTAATAAACGTGTGATCACCCCTCAAGGTGAGGGTAAGGTGGTTGATGTATATCCCTTGAGGGATTCGGTAATGGTGGAAGTGGAAGGTGTGGGTCGGGAGGAATATGGCCGGCTGGATATTCAACCATGGGATGAATTTGAAGAATTACGCAGAAAATCTGCAGAGCCGTGTGACAAACACGAAAACGGTGAATGTGATTGCGGCAGGGGATAGATTTGAACGAGGTCGAGACGCCTGATAATTGGGAAGACCCGCAACGCATTCTGGTAGTTTTAGCCCACCCGGATGATCCGGAGTTCTTCTGTGGGGGTGCAGTTGCCCGGTGGATTAAGGCAGGCCATCATGTTTCATACTGTCTCCTGACATGCGGGGATAAGGGCACCGATAATCGCGACCTGACCCCTGATGCTCTGTGTGATCTCCGCCAGAATGAACAGCGCGCTGCGGCTGAGGTCTTGGGAGTGCAGCATGTGATTTTCTTAGATCACCCGGATGGCTACCTGGTTCCGGATTTAGAACTACGCAAGGAAATAACCAGGGTGATTCGGCAGGAACAACCAGATGTGATTGTCACCTGCGATCCCACCAACCTGTACATAAGAAACAGCTATATTAATCATCCGGACCACAGGGCTGCAGGACAGGCGACTCTTGATGCAGTCTTCCCAGCAGCCAGGGATCATTTAAACTTTATTGAGCTGTGGCGTGATGAAAATCTGGAACCTCACACCGTGCGCGAGGTATGGATCTCCTTACCGTTAGAAGCCAACATTTCAATTGATATTACCGATTACTTTGATTTAAAGTTGCGCGCGTTGAATAAGCATTCTAGCCAGATAGGTGATCCTGCACAATTGGAAGAACGCCTGCGTGTACGCCATACTCCTGACAGCAGTCTGGAAGCTCCACGCTATGAGGAACATTTCCGCAGGTTAGTACTTGGATGAATTTGGTGCGAAGTTGGGGGTGATTTTTTTAGGTTTTTACTAAATGAGTACTATCAGATGTAATTGAATTTGCTGAAATTTCAATTCAAATCATCCAGTCAAACAAGATCATTCTTCTTCCTTTTTAGAATGGTTTCTTGATTGATAAATTGGATCACGATTGTATAATTTGATCAATACATTTTTCTATCAGATAATCCTTGATTACAATTCTGTCAGATCCACCAGGTGATTAATGTCTGATAAGCATCTTGATGCACTTGCCAAGGTATTGGCTGACCAAACTAACATCCTGATCATTCCCCACAACGATCCTGATCCAGATGCAATTGGCTCGGCGGTTGGATTGAAAAATCTCCTCAATATAGTCTTTCATGTAGATGCAAAAATTATTTACAAAGGCCATATCGGGCGTGCTGAGAACAAGGCGCTGGTGCAGTATTTGGATAAACCGCTCCGTCTTATTCAACCCTCCGACTGGCATACAGAATCTAAGATCGCCTTAGTCGATACTCAGCCTAGCACTGGAAACAACTCTCTACCTGCTGACCGGATGGCTGATATCGTAATAGATCATCACATCTCGCAAAGTGCTGCTAAATCAGGTGATTTTGTGGATATTCGTCCTGAATTAGGAGCCACTTCCACTATCCTGACTGAGTATTTGCTAGAAGCCGGGATCAATCCAACTCCTCAGCTAGCTACAGCCCTTTTCTTCGGCATCAAAACGGATACTATGGGTCTCAGCCGTCATGCCAGTCCAGCTGATGTGGAGGCATACTTCTACCTGCAACCATTAATAGATGTCCATGCTTTAGTACAAATCGAGCAGGCTCAAGTGCCTATAACTTATTTCCAGAGTATCGACAATGCGATTCATGCTGGTCGGATTTTCGATGATGATGTCGTTATTGCTTATTTAGGCAATCTTCCTTATCCAGACCTTTGCGCCGAGATAGCTGATTTCTTCATGAGGTTGAGGGGTATCCAGTGGGTACTCTGTATGGGGGTTTTTGTCGATGAATTGATCCTTTCCATGCGATCTCGGAACAAAAAAATCGGTGCTGGCATGTTGATTTCCAAAATCATTGGTCATAAAGGTACAGCCGGTGGTCATGGAAATATGGCGGCCGGGCATGTTAGATTAGGAAAGGAGGATGATCCAGAACAACTGGCAGTAGAATTGGAGAAAACGGCTTTGATCCATTTGAAAGGAAAATCTGAAGTCCATTTTAAGCAAATGATTTGATTATGGAGTTTGACAATTTCTGATTAGACTCCTAATCTTGTAATCGGTTTGTTAATTGTGACCTTGGCGACACTTCTTCGATACCAGTTCAATTTGCACTCCAAAGGATTTATCAGTTCATTGACTCGAAAGTAAAGACTCACCAGGAAAAAATCCCACAGACAGTTACCTTCCTTCAAATCTTAGCCTGGAGTATATACTTATCACAAGTTTGAGTTGTATTACAAATGATTCTTAGTTCGTTTTGTGTGAACTTGATACCGTTATTGGCTTGTGTATGAATAACAGGTCATGCCTCTCGCTTGGTTGCTCAGACATTAATTAACTTAAGTTGCTACCAACCGGACATCACGTCATTCTGATCGTGGTACGAGCGAAGAATCTCTCCTTAGTTCAGCTGATTCTTCACTCAGGACTGAGAGTCTTCGTTGCTTCGCTCCTCAGAAAGACATCCGCAGGGTAGGTGGTAACTTGGGGTAATTAATAATTTCATCAGTGGTTTCTTTCTATTTTTAAAGAACCGATTTGTAATTGGAGATAGCATTCAATTCAATAATCTAACTGGGGAGGTAGAGAGGATAACATATGGAGCAACCTATTTGTGCGATATATGAGAGTTTCATTACAATACCAAATGGTGATGTTATAGTCAATGCAAATCAGATTAAGGATTGGACTCGAGCCGAAGCTTAAGTAAATATTCATTTTGGTAAAGATCTGGATTGTCATGATAAAGTTTTGGTTCAGATAGCTGAGAAATTTGCAGAGTATCCTGGATTAAATCCCCATCTACTTGGGAATCCTGAAGTGATTGAATCAGGCATTATCAATCGTTGGGCAATCAAGAGGAGAGTGATGGTGAAATTGCTACCTGAGCAAAGATTTAAAATCACCCTAGATATCCAAAAACGAGTCCTGCAGGCATATCTTCAAGGTGCAATTTCTCTGTCCTTTCCATGACATGATGATAAGGTGAAATGAAATAATCTAGTTTCATCGCAGACAATGTTGCTGAAAGAATGTTGAGCCATTTCGTAGCTAAAATTCTAAAGGATGATCAATATGCAAGCATTGTTATTCTCCCCTCATATCGAAGAAGCCTCTGTCCTGAGTCTTCTCCTGCAAAGAGCAGGATTTTATGTAAGGACTGTTCACAACCTCGAGCAAGCAATTGATGCTTGGCCTGAAAAACCAGCCGATTTTGTACTTATCACACTTCCAGAAGATATATCCAAAGCAATAAAGTATATTGAAGACTTTCGATTGCACACAGTCATTCCAATCTGCATAATTAGTGATCCTATAAATGAAGGAATACAGGTTGAATTGTTGGAGGCTGGAGCGGACCTGGTAATCCAACGGCCATATGGAATTCGCTTCCTTCATGCACAAATAAAATCTTTATTAAGAAGAAGCGCTGGTATTCCATTTTTCAGTTTGCCCACGTTATCCCAACATGATGTTGTGTTAGATCCATCAATGCGTACGGTGAAAGTGGGGAATCATCCGGAAAAACATTTGACTCAACTAGAATTTCGCTTGCTATACACATTGATGACCAATGTTGGACAGATCTTGCCTACGGAGCAGATCGTAGAGCATGTATGGGGTTATTCTGGTGAAGGTAATCGGGATCTGGTTCGTGGACTTGTTCAGCGATTGCGATCGAAAGTTGAACCTGAACCAAGAAACCCAAGATACATTCTCACGGAATCAGGAATTGGGTATTATTTCAATCGTAGCGAATAATCTAATAAATTTATCTTCCCCACCCTCTCCTGACGGAGAGGCTTTTTTTATTTTGTATTTGGGTTGAATTGGTTTGTGTAATCGGTATAAATATTAATATGTGGAAACGAGATTTTATACATTAATGGGATATTTTTTCAACGAAAATAAAACAGGTTGTTGCTATATTCTATGAAACTAAATGTGTTGAATGCGCGAGTTTTATGGTAACAAACTGCCCCTCTTGCCTGAAAGAGTTTGAAATCACAGACGAAGCACCATACATTAATAGTCGAATCTCCTGCCCCCATTGCCACAACAATTTCGAAATAACTTGGTTATATCCACTCACTCTAGATTTGGTTGAGGATAATTCGGTTAATCCTGATCAATCCATTAAGCTTTTAATCGAGTAGCCCCAGTCGTATTACTCGTAGGAGTATTAACTATGAAATCTATTAAGAAACGAATGTCGCGATGTCCTTCCTGTGGAGAGAAAATATCTATTGGGGAAAACCCAAAGATTGGCCAATATATACTTTGTTCAATCTGTGATGAACAGGTAGAGATTATCAACCTTGACCCTATTGTGTTGGATCTAATATATGTCCCAGACGAAAGTGGATATGCGTTCGATGAATTCGAATTCTGGGATAAAGACTGGAAAGGCATATAAAGCCCATACTTCGATTGTTTGTTTCCTTCGGAGAAAGATATCCATGAAAGGATGAGCGATGATAAGAGCGCAATGTCCGATATGCGAAGAGAGTATAGAACTAGGAAAAAAAGTTAAGTTTCTTGAACGAGCTATCTGTCCATCTTGTGAAGCACTTCTAGAAGTTGTCAACACCAATCCGATTGAATTGGATTGGATATATTACGATGAACATTTTGATTCAAATGGCAGAGAACGAGTAAAAAAAGCGAGTAATGGTAGGTGCCCGTTATGTAAGGATATGGTTCAGATTGGATCATCGCAAATGAAGGTTGGTAGTAAAGTGTTGTGTTCTGGTTGTGATGCGGAATTGGAAATTGTCTCCTTGATCCCTCTCGAGCTAGACTGGCCATACGATGGGGGCTTTGATTACTATTTTGGTGACGAAGATACCTTTGAAGATCATCTGGATGAATACTTAAACTAACCTTTCGTAAAACAAGATTTAATGGTCAGTATCTCCCTTGTTTTTAACAAATATCAGGAAATTTAGCGTTAAGGAGTTGATGAAATGCCACCAACATATTTAACTTCATCCGGTTATGAAAAATTACTTGGTGAGCTTGAATACTTACGGAATGTGAAACGCCAGGAAATTGCCGCGCTGCTGAGGGAATCAAATGGTGGTAATGAGAACGATGGTGATACGGATCCCGAATTTGCCATGGCAAAAGAACAACAGGCATTCATTGAGGGCCGCATTCAAGATTTGGAGATCTTACTTTCAAACCCGATCATCATTGAGAATCAAGAAAATGGTGGAGTGATCGAAATCGGTTCAAAGGTTATGATTTCTGAAAATGGTGAGGAACCGGTGAGCTATACAATTGTTGGGCCGGTAGAAGCCGCGCCTGTTCGGGGTTTGATTTCTTTTGCATCTCCTTTAGGGAGTGCCCTGATCGGTCACAAAGTTGGTGATGATGTGCTGATCAGGGCACCAGGGGGAGTTTATCCAGTACACATTCTGAATGTTTCTTAGACCCGGAAATGAAAATTTGGCTCTTAGATAAAGACAAAAATATTGAAAGTTACGAAAATCGTCGATTTCGAGAAGAAGCAGTTGATGCAGGGATTGATTTCAGTTTTCTTGCAATAGAGGATTTTGATTTAATCGTACCAAGCGATACAAGCCATGACAGGCCGTATGAAGGACAGACCAGTAATAATGTTGACTGCCTGATTCCTAGACTAGGATCAGGCGCAACCTACTTCTCATTATCTGCATTACGGTATCTTGAGCAAGGGGGAATATTCACCTTGAATCCCAGCCGGAGTATTGAAGTTGGCAGAGATAAACTGGCAACTATTCAATGTCTGGCTGGGAATAATATTCCTATTCCAAAAACAATGCTGGCAAAATTTCCTTTTAATGTAGAGAAAGTGGATGCGGAATTTACTTATCCCGTGATTGTGAAACTTGTGTCCGGTTCTCGTGGAAGAGGGATTTTCCTATGCGAGAATCGAGGACAAATGGAGGATTTGGGTGAGCTGATTGAGATATCCAAAGGATCAACTGCAAATGTGATTATTCAAGAATTCATTTCATCAAGTCGAGGTAAAGACATTCGCGTGATTGTTGTGGGAGGGAGGGCGATTGGCGGCATGTTGAGAGTCGCAAGAGAAGGTATGTACAAAGCAAATTACTCAAGAGGGGGGAAGGTATCGAATTTCGAGTTAGTTCCAGCTGTTGAGTGGTTGGCTGTCGAATCGGCCAGGGCGTTAGGATTGGATATTGCCGGTGTGGACCTGCTGTTTGATGGCGATAATTATAAAGTTTGTGAAATCAATTGCGCCCCAGGATTTGAGGGGTTTGAATTTGCAACCGGAATTAACGTGCCGATGGAAATTTATCAGTATGTACAAGTTCGGTTAGAAGGGATTCCTTCAAAAGAAAAAATGTATTTGCACTCCTTTTGAAACTAAGAGGGATTCAGTTGAAAAAAGATTCTTTTCTTACAAATCTATTTTTCATTCTATTTGCTGGAATGGGAAATTTAAAACAAGGCAAATGGCAAAGTATATTGATATATTTTTTTGGAATATTCTTACTTGGTTTCACCTTATTGTATGCTGAACAAAATCTTATTAGACCATATTACCAAATATCACAAACAATGCGAACATTTGTTATTTTGATTTTTATCGCTTTTGCATTTTTTTGGGATGGAACAAAATTATTAGGTCGTGACAAGAAAAATCATTTTATTGATCATGATGAAAGATAACCCAACTAAAAAATTTCCTGGGATAAAAAAATAGTTATATTATTGATATTTAGAATTTTTGATCTTTGTGAAGTGGTTTGATGATTTTACATTGAATGATAGGATTGTAACTGCAGCCTGTGTTTGCGAGCACGAGTTTATTCAAGTTTTTACTATCGATATTAAGTTTCTCCTATCTTACGAATTCCGTAGATTCAAATAATACTGCATTCGTTGATATACCTAGTTAGGGTCAGTTTCTGTACTCTTCTCGCATACTAAGTCGTTTTCGTGTAAAAAAACATTTCGGTAATAACTGGAATATCAGGTAAGGTATCATCATCAACCCATTGAAGTGATTCTTCCTTTGACCAAGGTGCTAATCCAGCCCGTTTTCTTCTAATAACATATCGAAGAACTATCTCTAAGGAACCAATCAGTGGTGTGATCATTAAAGCAATCATCGCACTTACACTTATCAAAGTATTAATAATAGCAACCAGTACAAGACCTGGATGTAATTGCAGCTTTCTCTCCATGATTTGTGTTGAAAGCCAAACTCCTTCAACTATCTGAACCAACTGAAAAATAGAGATTGACAAAAAAACTATCACTCCATTGGAAAAATCAAGATAGGTGGGTAGATACCTGTGTTCAGGCAACGATAGCGTTAATCATAGTTGCTATCGCCGGCCCATGTGTTGGGATTAGTGCCAGGGTTCCCGCAAGAATCCCTAATATGGAAGCGCCTGGAAGTCCAATCACAGCTGCAACCAACCCTGAAAGTAAACCTACCAGGAACATAATCAGGAGTTGCCCTCGAAGAAATATCTGCCATACAGATTTAATCTCCTGGTAAAGGTGAAGGATATCAGGTTCATATTCCGCCGGAGCTAATCTTATAAACCAATCCCACACACAAATGTTCCCAATCTCTAAGTAAATAGAAGCTTGTGGCGAATATAACGACCAACCAAACTATGTTCGTGGTTGTAATCCTAATTATTTGAAAGACCCTCTCGGGTTTTAGCAGTTGGTATGCGCCAAATTGAATGTCATCCCAAAAAGCTAATATGGGTAACTCAAAACCAAACAGAATCTCAACATTTGTCTCGAATTTGCCTATTTGATTAGGAATAGTTTGCAGCCTAAAGCTGAGTATCTTTGCCTGCTGAAAAATTATTGGTGAAAGTTAGATAATGATAACAACCAAAACAACCACGAATACGATATAGACCACAGGAACTACATATCTTTGTTTAGATGTGTATGATCAGATATCCAAGTTACTCCTGGATAAAGTAGGTATGCCAAAAGCGCTGCAATTACCAAGGACCGCATTAGGAGGTAGTAGGTACATGTCAATCCAGAAACTATTAAAAGTACGACAATGTAAAACAAAAGATCTCTGGCTAACTTATATTTGTATTCTTTTCAAAAATTTCTACCATCTATGCGCCTAAATTAGGGATTGATGATTATTGCCTCGTTTTTTTTATATGGGTGGACAGATATCATCAAACATCATATCCATTGTTTTCGCCTAAAAAAGATCAACATACCAATGAGAATCAGCCCAATAAAACCTAGAAAAAAGAAATAACCCCATCGCCATTGCAGCTCCGGCATAAAGGTAAAATTCATTCCATAAATTCCCGTGAAGAAAGAAAGTGGGATAAAAATCGTAGCAATAATGGTTAGCAACTTCATGATCTCATTCATCCGATTGTTTACCACAGAAAGATAAATTTCTAATACACTATTGATAAGATCACGTAAACTTTCATTGATTTCTTGCACCCGGACCATATGGTCGTATGCATCTCGGAAGTAAACTCTGTCATGGTCTGGGATTAGTTCAAAATCACCACGTGCCAGCTTATTAAAAATCTCCCTTTGGAGAAGCAGGAAACTTCGTAATCCTAGCAATGTACGTTTGACTGAAAAGATTTGTTCTAAGATCGCTGGTTGTGGATTGGTAAAGATCACATCTTCGATCTGATCTAATAGATTTTCTGCATCCTCAATTACTGACATTGTGTTGCTAACAATCTCATCTGAAATTTGATAGAGAATAAATCCTGGTCCTTTTGACATGTATCTTTGATCTCGCAGGCAAAGAGCCCAAATCGCATCTACACTGGCAATTGCCTCTTTGTGGTATGTCACTAAATAATTTGAGCCTAAGAATACATCCAACTCTGGTGTGAGAATCTCAAAGGAATCTTGAGATGCTTTTCTTGCAGTGAGCAATACCATATAGAGGTATGTGCTCCAACCATCAACTTTTGGAACATGCGTTTCTTGGAGAGCATCATCAATTGCTAGTGAGTGGAAATTAAAAACACCTTGAAACAGGTTTTTACAGTTTTCATCTGGTTCAGCAACAACGTCTACCCAGAAGAAATCTATCTTATTTTTCAATATCTCCGGGATTTTTTCCACAATTATGGGTTGCGTCTCACCCGCTTCGGTAAACACAATTGAACGGATCATACAACTCACTATAAATTGGCTAATGAAATGTTCCTCTCCAATAATTGTTCTTGGATCAATGCCATCAAATTTGGACGCATTTCACAAGCCTTGCCAAATTTCGCTTTTGCATCCAAGGTTAGCTCTGTTTCCTGCCCAATGATCCCAGATTCGCTGATAACCTGCCAAGGTTTAAGGAGATTAGGCAACAAATTCACAGCCTCGCGTACGAAATCTTCCAAGAGAGGCAAGGCCCGGCTCAAATCGTTAGCCGAGAATTTTAGTGTTATATTCGCTAACGAGTAATTACCCCGACTGAAGTTTCGGACTGTACGAATTTCCCCTTTTGGCACAGTATACATCTCTCTGAAGGTGCCCTGAACGTTGTCGCTCAAAGACAATTGGCTTCTACCATTCCTTCGACGGGATACAGGCCTGGAAGCTGAATCTTTTCTCCTGCTGTGAATTCGTTCTCAAAGATATAACCAATGCCATGGAGGTAATCTCTGATTAATGGGCGGGCTCCTAAACCAAAGACTGCGCTGAACGATCCAACCATCCAGATCAATGTAACTGAATCCAAAAACATGCTCAGGATTAATATAGCTGCCGTTACAAACGCAATCGGGCTTTTAGAACCAGCAATCAAAACCCTGATTGTCCGTATGCGTTCCGAAAGGAGCTGTTCTCCACCAATGGTTAATTCCGAATGACTATTGAATCGATTAATAATCCGATTAGAGGGAGCGGATCTTACCCAGGCGAGGGTGACATAGGGGGAAATTCGAAGGATCTGATTTAGCCAGGGAATTGCATGAAAATATTCATCTAACATATCATTCCACTAGAGAAGGGAAATCTGCAATGAAGATATTCGATGTTTCTCTCAATAATGAGGGTAACCGTAAGGCGTCACTCGATCAGCAGCTTGTCTGGATGGATTGAATGAGCTTTACCTCCGTATTCCAGATTTACTTCTCTCATTTCGGAATAAACTTGTGGCAAAAGAATCGATTTAACCTTATTAGATTGTTTGTTTTGATGTCTTTCAATCATAATCGTAATCGTAATCGTAAAGATCATCATTATCGATGTAATCATCATCGTGATATGGCCAGTCAATCATTACCGGATCGATATTAATGATTTCATATACCATCTCACAGTTCTTGCAGGTGATAAATTTACCGACTTTGTAATTAAAACCAAGATTTATCATACTGTTACATAACAGGCACTTAACAATCGAATCCTTATGGGTTGTTTTTATCTGGGATTTCATCTATATGTTCTCCTATTCTCGAATTGTATAGGTTAAAAATCTGGTAGCTCGTATTTACTGGCGCTTTCATGATGTAAAGGTAAGTCTGAATTATTTATTGAGATCCTTTGTTGAACCACTTCAAAATGATTTCGAGAATTTACTGGTTGAAAGTTGCTACGTACCGGAATATTTCCAAGGTGATATCGTTCTGCAGCCAGGTATAGGATTTCTGTAATCAGTGTTTGATGTGACATCCCTTCAGCGGCAGCCATGATGCATAAATCACTCAAGATCGGGTTCAGTCCCGGGAGAGTGTTAATTTCCAGCAGATAGGGTTCACCATCAGCCCCCACCCGGAAATCGACCCGGGATACATCCCGAACTTCTAAAGCTTCAGCAGCCCGACGAGTCAGGTCAATGAGCCTGGCGCGTAAGGATTCAGGTATATCTGCTGGGCAGAGATAACTAGGAGCGCCTTCCGAACCGATATCTAACTCCTTGGCATCGTGTCCGTATATGGTAGGACTCACGCTGGACAGAGTATCGATCTCTAAGACGGGAAACCAGTGATAACCATCGTTATCATACAATTCTGGACGCCTCCTGAAGGTCGGATGACCGCGATTTCCGATAAAACCAACGGTGAACTCGCGCCCGGGTAGGAATTCCTCCACCAACACTGGCTGCCGGTAATTGCTCAGCAGCCAATCAACGCGTTCAATTAGCTGATCATAATTACTTATTATTGAACTGGTGTTGATACCCATACCGGTGCCCTCGCGGGATGGTTTAGCAAACAAAGGAAAGCGAAAATCAGCGTGAGCAACTTCTTCCAGCGAGTTGAATTCGTAATATGGTGCCGTTGGTAGTCCCTGTTGCTGCCAGATGCGCTTGGTCATTGTCTTGTTCAAGGAAATTGCGTTAGCAACCACCTGGGAGGCGGTATACGGGATACCCAACAATTCGCATAAAGCTGGTACCTGGGCTTCGCGACCATCACCGCGAATCCCTTCAGCGATGTTGAAGCAAATATCTGGACGTACGTCCATCAAGGCTTCAGGAAGAGTGCTGTTTGCCTCCAAAAAAAACACATTGTGCCCGTCTCTTTCTAGAGCATCTGCGATAGCTTCAATTGTTTGCAAGCGATCGAATTCTGCACCAGCATCTAGAGGATCGTCGGCATTGCGTTCAAATCCATCAATCAGATTGGCAATTATTGCGATTCTCCAGGAATCTTGTTTTCTCTCCAGAGGGGGTGGAAGAATTCTGGCTTTGGTTGATTGGTAAATTTCCATTAGAGATTACCTTTATTTTTATGGTTTCAAAATAATCGTTTCATGCCCCTGCGTGAAGGATGCACAAGAGGATCCTCAGCCCAATCTAAAGTAGGGGGATATTGGCTTGCCAACTCAAGCATGGAATTACAATGAGGGCAGTTGATCAGTTCACGCACTTTTATTTTTTGCGGGAGTTGAATGATCATATTGCATGCAGGGCAGTGTGCAAATTTCATTTTTTCCGCGGATTACTATCTGCTGAATATGCCTTAAGGCGTTTTAGATACAGTTTCAAAAACTTATTGAACCGCCACAATCCGGAATTTTAATACCCCCCCTGGCACATTGATTTCTATATCATCGCCAACTTTGCTGTCAAGCAGGGCCGTTCCAAGGGGTGACTCATCCGAAATTAAGCCTTCCCTGGGATTTGCTTCTGCAGTACCTACAATTGTATAGGTTTCCGTGTCCTTGCCATTTTCTCTGATCACAACAGTACTGCCTAGTTGAACATTGCCACTATTATGGCCTGGCTCGATGATCCGATAATTTGCCAAAAGCCCTTCTAATTCATGGATGCGCCCCTCGATAAAGGCTTGTTCCTGGAGGGCAATCAAATATTCGCTATCTTCAGCTTCGCCCATTGTGTCATGCAAATGCTGGGACATTTCCATTCGTTTTGAGGTGCGCAAGTAATCCAATTCATCTACAAGTTTTCCGAGACCTTTGGCGGTGATATAGGTTAACTTTTGAGGGGAAAATTGCTTACGAGCGATCGATTTTTGTTTTAACATTTTTTCGAAATAAGGTACCTTTGATTCCAAAATTTTATTGACCCAAATATTTATCGAATTTCAGATTGGATTTGTACAAGTTTAATACTTATATGTGGAATTACTGTCTTTCTAAAATATCAAACTAGTATTAAGTTATTTCCTTGCATATGAATTTTTATACAATAAATCCCTCTCCATGGGAACCATGTTATTCCATCATCATGCAAAATCATCAAGCAATCGCTAATTTTTCAATGGACAAGTTCACGGCGTGTAAACTGGTAAATCCAAAACCCGCATTTTCCCATCCCTGCCTTGTACAACCCGGTACTCAAACTGGAATTGAGGCACCGTAGTTGGATTTTCGCCGCAGCAGGCCTCGAGAACGAATAGATTTCCAGCAGGATCGTTGAATTCCACAGTGAAAATATATTCCCCAGATACTGAAAGCTCGTTGAATGTTA
This sequence comes from Anaerolineales bacterium, assembly GCA_041558875.1. Lineage (GTDB taxonomy): Bacteria > Chloroflexota > Anaerolineae > Anaerolineales > UBA4823 > PFL25. The sequence goes on along the minus strand of JBFFEL010000004.1, from coordinate 41,430 downwards.
TCGTGCGGATAGTCAAACATTGCAAACCGTTGATTTGGCAGCCATTCTTCAACAATGCTACGTGATCATTTGCGTCCAAATCCGGATTAAAATTTGTCAAGATCCCATAACTTCCGCCATATAGAGTCACCGCTTTTCCATAATTACCGTTTGACAATTCGCTGAAGAAGTCAGTAATTGCCTGATTTGCTTTTTCGGAGTCATTCCTACCTGGGTAACAGGCACTGAGTAGCACAAAAGCCAATATAATCATAAAATAATTCTTAATCATGGTGATCACCTCATCGATCGTGAGCTTGAATTGATCAGCTGCTTTTAGTGCAATACATTTCGAGAGAGATTTTTTTAAGTTGTTAGTCAGTTCTGGAGAGACTCCTAGCCAACTAGGTCAAGGGATCAATTTGTAGACCACCTGTACCTGGGCTGACACGCTAAACTGACCTTGCGAGATCGGCACCTCACCCCCACCGCCTACTCCTCTTTCTTCCGCGAAAAGAGGCATGGGGGGAGTGTTAAACCCACCTTCGATCAAGGTTATTAGTGAGCCAATATTGACACCCATCTCGTTGGCAACCCATTCAGCTTTTTGACTTGCATTAGCAATGGCCTCATCCAGAGCAGCCTGTTCCAGTTCAGTTGTATCCGCGACACCGAAGGTTATCCCAGATACATAAGTTGCACCGGCATTAGTGGCTTCTTCGATCAATGTACCAATTTGGGATAAATCACGAAGACGGATATTCAACTGGTTGGTAACACGGTAACGTTTTGCACCAGTGGGTTGATTATCCTGATCATAGACATCTTCGACCCACATGCTGTAATTGATGGTCTGGATATCCATATCAGCAATTCCCATTTCTCCGAGTACGGTGATAATCGCATTCATCTTCTCAGAATTCTGGTTGCCAGCCGCGACTGGATCGGTGTCCGCAGTATCGACACCCATTTGGATGTCAACCACATCGGGGGCAGCGCTGGCTGTGCCAGTTCCGCTGACACTTATGGATGATTGACCTGATTGGTCGGTTGATGCTTCCCTGGTATTGCAGCCTGCTAAAAGGAGGGTAGATACCAACCCAATTAGAAATATTTTTTTCTTCATAAAAGGTTTCCTTTTAAAAATGTTTCCTCAAATCAATTAATATCTCCCCGTGGGTTTGTTTACGGACAGCTGCTTTTTCCAATGTACAAGAGCTCGCCACCATCCACGCGCCAGATGCGCAATTCATTTCCATCCGTGGATGCCAGCAATTGACTATCAGGTGAGAATATCAGCTCCCAAACTGGACCTTGATGGCCGATCAATGTATTTAGTATTTGTTTGTCTTCTAGAGACCTAAGAATAATGTCATGATTCTTACTAATATCTGAATAAGCCAAGAGGTTTTCTTGTGGCGAAAATGCGAATGCCTTGCTGTTGATGCCATTCCAAAGTAATGAATGATCACTGATATCCCAGGCAGACAGGCCGGTTGCTAGATCTGCGGCGATAAATTGACCGTTGCTGGAAAAAGCCACATCTGAGGTATCATATCCACCCGATCCCCCCAAATCTGTCAGCATTTGATAGTTTGCTGTATCCCACAACTTTACAGGTCCATCGAAAGGTATTGTAGCAATGGTTTCTCCATCTGCGGAAATACCTAGTCCGAGTACCTCTCCACCATAAGGCTGAAATTCGCTTACTATTTGTCCATCAATGTTCAATTCCTTCACCCAACCATCATGTGAGGCTGAGTATAGTTTCAACCCATCCGGAGAAAATCTTAGTTTTGTGATTGGATCAGAATGGATGTGTGTGGTGTAAATTACGCTCTGATCTGATAACCGGATTACTTGGATGGAATTATCTTCAAGTACCCAGGCTAACATATCACCTTTCAATGACAGAACCGCAGTTGGTCTTTTCAGTTTTGTTGGCGATTCAAGGAACAATTCTTCCTCCATCGTTGCTAGATTAAAGATCTGAACACCTGATTCAGCGCGAACCAAAATTCGTTCACTGTCTGGCATAAATGCAATAGGAGCAAGAAAAGTATCGAAACACACCGGATGGGTTGGATTATTCGAGAATTGGATATTATTGTCCTCCAAGATACGAGTCATCACAGCAGCGAACTCCGCTGGTTCCTCAAATATTGGACGATGACCTGAATGTTCGAAAATGATCATCTCTTTTGACGGAGCTGAAAGCATTTCGAACCATTCTTTGGCTAAGACAGCCCGGCCGCGAGCCTCGTGCTTGCCAATCACAATATAAATGGGGATGTCCATGCTTTGGACATCCTTCCGAAAGTCAATTTCCTGTAGTTGTGGATAAAGGATGGAGAAAGTATCGAGCAAACCTCGCATCCCGTTGATCCGATCCATGAGTGAGTTTTCGGGTACAAACAAGTTGAATAGCATTTCCTTGCTTGTATCGAGTCCGGAATAGGGGTTCCAGGCGAGTTCGTGGGAAAGTGCTGTTTCATAATTTTTGAGGTTCTCGTATGGAGGAAGACCAATTTGTTGCAGCTCATCAACTAGGTTTCCGTTGTGCGTTTGTTCAGCCCACTTCAGGTTATCTTCATAGAACATGATATCGGTTTCCCTTGGGCTGACCATTTGACCTGTACCAACATAAGCGTGGAAGAGTTCAGGCTGACGTTGAACGGCAAGTATACCGAGGATAGAGCCCCAAGAATTACCTACAAGGTAAATCTTGTTTACATTGAAGCGGTCACGGAGGTAATTTGTCACCTCGATCGTGTCGGACACCATTTGTTCGTAAGTCAGCGTTTCAACCGGGTCAAGAGCAGCATAAGACTTACCGGTGCCGCGTTGATCCCATGTCACAACAATGAAATACTGTTCCAGAGTGACGTCTGCACGCATGGCACCAAGGTCTGTACCACCAGGTCCTCCAGCCAGATATAAAAGAACCGGATTATCAACACTCCTTCCCCTAATCATCAGTACCTGTTCATGACCACCGATTGGGACACTGATCAATTCTGCAATACTGCCAGAGATTGGCTCCCCACCGGAATTGATTATTGGATTTGTAGTCGCAGGTTGTGCAACCAAAAAAACAACAAGTATGATTGCCAAGGAGCTAAGACCAGTGATTGACCAACCGAAGGTGCCCACAGACACGATATGACCTTTTCCAACGCTGGATGCGATCCATGCCCCATAAACGGCACCTAATATCATCGGTGCTAAGACAAGCACACCATGAAATAAGCGACCCGTGGAAAATGCAAGGACGCCATACATGGAGCTGAGGATGATGTTGTCCACCGTGGGACCTTTAATTCCATTTCGAGCGAGTTCAAATACAAATATAAACGCCACTGGCGTGATCAACATGCTCCACCGGGTTCCCATAACAAAACCAGCCAATATGCCAATGAATAAGGATGACACTATTGAAACCAGTGCTTGTGAAGTTGTTACTGGACCTCGAGGCATGAACCAAGCGCACAACAAACCAAAAACCGCTACCATTAATATTGTGACAGCAAGACTTAATCGCCAATCCGACCAAATGTGTTCAAGTACGATGCGCACGATGAATATCCTAGGAAAATGGGTTTTGTGGTGAAATCTTTAAAGCATTGCTGAAAGATAGTGCTTGAGCAATCACTTTCCTGGCAACATTTCTTTTCCAGTACGTGTTTTTGCTCAAGCAAATCAACTGTCAGCATCTGAGGGATGCCTCACCTTAAACCTATCACTGCAGTATCCTGATCGAGTCTAATCGATGAGATTATTTGCGCCTTAGTAGTTATGTTATCGAACCTTGCTCCCGCATCCATATCTAGAGCATCGTTTACTGCCATAATCTCCAATTTTGATCGATCTTTTATTGATTCTGGAATTTCAAAGGATTCCACAACCTCGCCACCCTTGGAATCACGGAGTGTTCCAACTAAAACCCATTTTCTGTCATTTGCTCCGGATCTCTTCATATAAACCTTGAAGGAAACTTTTGCTGGCAGGTTATTCGTTTCAATCTTTACCCATTGGCCTTTCTTGACAGACTTGACAGCTATGCTCAACTCTGGAGAACCAATACCTCCGACATTTCCTGAACTGGTAGTATTGATGAACCAGTTTGATTTCGTATCACCGCGCTGATTGGTTAGGCTGACGCGAATCTTCAATACATCGTACAGCTTCTTAGGGATAGTGACTGTCGTTTGGAAGGCTCCATTTTTATCCGTAGAGATTGAGCCAACAGGAATTCTGATCGCTGGATCGGTCTTATATTTACCCAGATAAATGTCGTAACGAGAATTCGCAACTAAATATTTTCCCTGGAGGGTCACTGTCTGATCTTCTTTAACACTGGTAGCAAATACTCTGGCACTGTTGCTACTTATTGGATTATTTACCAGTGGCTTGGTTGAGAAATCGCTGTGGAAAATACACAACCGGTTGCCTACGTAAATGAGGCTTGGATTCGTCAATTGATTGATCTCAACCAGGGAATACCAATTTGTTTCGTATTGTTCAGCGATCATAGACAGATACTCGCCTTTATTAACTGTGTGCCACCGGGTGCATTTTTGAGGTTCTTCCACAGCAGCAGAGACTGGTCGAGAATTGGTTAACACCAAACCTATGGAGATGGCTAGAGCCACAAGAATTAGGGTTGCTTTCTTAATATGTTTCATTTCTCACCTCCGTAATAGTGTTTTTGGTCTAGAATGAAAAATAAATATCTTGTTTCAGTTTCTTTTTCATTTCTTTCTTCTCCTATGAATTAAATCGGTTACGGAACTCCATAGCAAGACACGAGTGTATTATTCATGGGATCCGTCCTTGAAGCCCTGGTGTAGACAAAGCCTTTGCACAATTTGCTAACACTAGTAGTACCTGTTTTACAGCTAATCGTATAAGGGACAATTTTTTCTACAGCTCCTGTGTATGGATCTGTCCAATCAAATGCCTTGTCGTATTTTGGTTTGAGCGTCACTGGTTCACCTTTTGCACAATTAGCTGACCAATGAAAATAAAATATGGCCGACTGCGCCTCAGAAACGTTTCTGTTTCCGAAGAACATTACTAGTGCAAGCAAAAATGCAATAAATATCAGGGTAAATCTGTATCTTGTTTTCATCAAAATCACCTCCAATCTAAAATTAATTTCCACCAATAGCCGATCCAAGGGGTATCTCTGTAAGTATGGGTGTTTCGGTCGGTGTTTCAGTGGCTGCAGGTGCAGAAGTTGGATTTATTGTCGCTGTAGGGAAAATTTGGGTAGCAGTAGGGGAAAAGACCGCAACAATCCCTGGCACAAACCAAAAAGCGTTTGCCCGGGTTGGATCACCACCGTTGACCTCCACTGTGAGTATGAAACGAACATGTTTGCCAGCGTGTTGAGAGAGGTCCAGAGCGATTTTGGTCACTTCTCCATCATAAATTTCGTTCCAGGCACCAAGATTGCGGATATTGTCATTGGTGAGATTTTTATAGTCCAGCCTGAAAATGACGTTACAACCCTTGCTTTCGACCAGGCAGCCAACCCAGGCACTAAAGTGTTGGTTGGGTTGGATGATAAATTCTGGATACATCCCGCTTATCCAGCCACGGTTGCTGTTATTGGGATGAGTCCAGAGAGTTATTTCATCTTCCTGGCGGTTTTCTAATTGTGGAGAATCCAATAAAATCACGAACCCATCACTGCTGCTTGAAGTCCCCAAGCAAGACAACATCCCATTACTGCTTTTCCACTCTGCATGACAAGAGTTTTCCGCAAAATCGTAGACCAAGTTCGTATTAACCAAATTCTTGACTCGGATCTGCACCCAGAAAGTTTGATCTCCATTTGAACCGAGGCCAAATCTGGTACCAGAAGCATCGCTAAACATCCAATCCCCTCGATAGGTTCCCGCCTTTTGGGGCGATTTCATGGGTACTGATATATCGATAGTCTGGTTAGGCTCCACGCTTCTCGGTAACGGTATGCTCCGATTTGCCTCCATGGCATTTCCGCTATGAAAAACCAGCATGTAACCGGTTGTCCACGTGCAGTATCCAATATTTTTAAGGCGCCAGGTTTTGACGAACGGAGCACCTGGTGGAACGAGTGAATTATCCTGTACAGATAAATCTCGTATAAATTGAGCCTGATTGCAAGCAGCAGAATTCGGGGTGAATGTGGGGACTATCATCTTGGGAGGAACAGCCGTGTTCGTTGTTGTAATGATTTCTGGTGTAACCGAAGCAGTTGGGGTTGCAGTTACAATCGATCCCGGGATGTTTGTATAAGTCGGAGTGGACCCTGCTGCCTGTTTGGTCAATTCCGCTTCGACGGTTTGGGCGACAAAGATTGTTATCGAATTCGAATTCGGAGTTTGTACAGAAGGTCCATCATAACTAAGGTATAGGTTTAGCAGGGAGAAGGAGGCAAAAACCATACTCACAAAAATCAGGACGATTGCGAGTGAATAACCGAGAATCCAGAATATTTTGTTGTTGAACACTTTCAATCCTTCTATAAAGTGAGCCGTGTAAGATATGGAGCCAATTACTTCAGGTTCTTGTCCTCATCGCTGGCCAGCTGTTTTTCATACTCTTGATAGTCCAAGATTACTGGGAACAGCCAGGTTACTTCGAGCTTTGTGTCGCAGCTCTCGCACATAAATAGTTTGCCGATTTCTGGCAATGAAATCAGATTAATCAAATGCTTACACTCCGGACAGGTTGCTGTAATCATGATCGTATTCTTTCTGGCCGCAGTTTACTAAGTTGGTATTCAAAATTGGTCTAATGAGTATTGAGGATTTGTATTAAAAATTGACCCCCAGTGTGAATTTTTATATACTTGTTTTCCCCCTCGTAGAAAACAATCTAGCTCCCGAGATTTGTTACGTAGTAATAACTACATTGGGATTACCTAGCGGCTGAAATAATAACCGATACCGACTTCTGTGAGAATGTATTCAGGTTTGTGGGGTTCAGCTTCGATTTTTGAACGCACCCTCTGCACCAGACCGCGCACCAATTCCCGATTGCCTTCGCCTGAATATCCCCAAACATGTTCAACTATCTTATCAGTCGGGATAATCTGACCAACATGGGTCATCAATGTGTAGAGCAGACGAAACTCCAATTGGGTCAAACGTTTGGGATCTTGCTCCCCAACCCGAACGGTTCGGTCGGTAGGATCCAGCATGACATCTTTCTGTGTCAGAGTAGGTAGGCTAAAAAAAGGCACACCAGCACTACGGCGCAATATGGCGCGTATTTGGGCTAAAAGGGCTCGAACGCTGTATGGCCGGAATAAAACTAGGTCAGCTCCGGCTTCGAGATAATTGACATGTTCGTCATCAGGAAGCAAATCGGATATGAGTAGAATCGGCACCACGGTATGTGCCCGTAACAATTTTACTTGAGTTAACGATTTAGAATGTTCCCCAGTCAATACGATCAGAATAAGATCTGCAGGTTTGTTTGGCCAGGATTCAATGGCTTGATCAAAATTGTGCGTGGCTCGAACCATGAATCCGGCTTGCTGCAAAATTACTTGCAGGATGTTGGCTTCGTCTGCGAAAGGCGAAATTAATACTGCTTGCACACTTCACCTCCTAAATCAATGGGATTCCAACCACAGATGAATCTCCCTTTAAATGCTGAAGGGCTATCTTGGTTATTTGGTTTGACAATTGGTATGGGTTTTGATTATTTATTCGGATTTGACCACCAGCTATCGTCCCGTGTCCACCTGCTACACCTTGATTCCCGATGACTTGTTTAGCTAGATTGCCAGCACCAATTTTCCGGCTGCGGGACCGGAGAGATAAAATCAAGTCATCCTTATATACCCCCACACATATGAACCATTTTACACCCTGCAAACGCAACAGTATATCGGCAATCTCTGCACCTAAATCCGGGCATTTCAGAATTCTTACATTTGAAATAACCAGATCATTGTCATACAGTCGTGCTGCATGTATTGCCGTGTCGAGGCTCATGAAATAGGTTATCGGAACCTGTGCACGCTCTATTTGCACTAAAGTTTCAACATCGACTTTGGGCTGTAAAAAGAAATAAGCGGCGGCATCAGCGGAGGATGCGCCACGGCCCAGACCCATCGTGTCGGTTTTTATCCCATAGAACAAAGCAGTAGCAAGTTCAGGAGAAAAATCCAATTCTGCCATCTGAAGGTATTCTGTCAAAATTGTCGCTGATGCTCCAATTTCAGGTCTAATGTCAAAAAACCGTGCCTTGGATGAAATTTCTCGCCATTCATGATGATCGATAACAATTGTGGCAGGGATGTTTTCTGGTAATGGATTATTCCCCGCACCTGGTTGTGTATCAACCAAAGCTATGGGTATATTTTGACGCATCTCTTGCTGATCAAGTTTGTGAAGGGGGTGGTCTAAATATCGGACAAGTGCCTTGTTCTTAGAACGCCCAATGTTGCCGCGATAACCTATCTGAGCAGTATTACCAAGCTTTTCAGTAACTAAATAACGCAAACCTATCGCTGTAGCGATGGCATCAGGATCAGGATCATTATGTGGAATTATCAGCAGCTGTTTATAGCCTTCTAAGCCTTTATAAATTTTTATTATTGGGTCTGTCATATTCATAAGTATAAAGCACTTGATTAGTTGCTGTTTTATGACTTGGATTTCCTTTTTCTTAGGTCTTGATATAAGATTGAGTTGAGTTTCCTCCGTATCTTCTTAATAATGGTATGCAGGGAGTTACAATTTTTATCCTCTGGGTAAACAAAAACCCGTATGAAAAATCCTACATTTAACAATATTTTTGTACCTGTTTTTTAAAATGATTCAATAGAATTTTGACAATCAAATCTTATACTTTGTAATGATGGATTCTTAAAATTGATCGGCTGGTTTATATTGTCATGATTCGTTCAATAATCGCTATGTCACGTTCTTGGATAATAAAAGTTGACGATTCTTATTAAAAACCCAATGATCAAATCGGAGGATTTTGACCAGATGTGGATAAAGATTCCCCTAACAATTCTTAGCCTTGCTGTTATCTATTTATTGGGGATTGTTGCAATGAATTATCTTCGGTTTGAGATGGAAAATGCAGATCTGCTTGAGGAGCTTCTCTCAAAGAATCCTCAACCTTCATCAAGAGCTTTTAGCTACAATGATCTTAAAGGTCTTCCTGAACCCGTTCAATGATATCTAAAAAAGGTAATCCCTGAAAGACAACCGTATATTAATACAGTTTACATTCGCCAGAGAGGTGATTTCTGCTTAGGTGATGAGATTCCTGGTTGGAAATCATTCCAAGCGACCCAGCATTTCACAGTTGAACCTCCTGGGTTCATATGGGATGGCAGTATTGAATTTATTCCATTCATCCCGGTGAGAGTTGTTGACTTGTATAAGGCCGGTGAAAGTACTCTATGTGCAAAAGTCGCCTCCACTCTGTCCATAGTCAATTCGAAAAGCAGTCCAGAATTAAATTCCGGGGAGCTAATGAGGTATTTAACGGAAGCTGTTTGGTATCCACCAGCATTTTTACCCGCTCAAGGGATTGAATGGGTCCCAATTGATGACAACTCCGCAATGGCTAGTTTAGAAGACAAATGGAACAAAGTATCGTTAGTTTTCTACTTCAATAATCACGACGATGTAGAGCGAATATTTGCTGATGAAAGACCTCGAGAAGTAGATGGCAATTACGTACCAACCCCATGGACAGGCTATTTTAAAAACTACCAACTTAGAAATGGGATACTTGTCCCCCTTGAGGGCGAGGCAGAGTGGAACCTCCCTAGTGGTGACCTACCCTACTGGCGTGGGTATTTGGATGAAATCGAATACAGCATGTCAAATTAATCCTTTAAAGCTGACAAGCACTCAAGTTATGGCGAGAATTTTCAATCAATTCGAAATTAATAAAAGGAAGTAACAGGATTGAGAAATCTTGAAACTTCTTACCATTAATAGCCTCTTGACATCTACTATTATCGATAAGATTGAGATCAATTTTTATAGTTATTGATTAAAGAGTGTCAATGTCAGAATCTCAGATTATCACTCGAAACATTATTGGTATTTTGGAGTTATGACTTTTTTCTTGCTCTTATCCAGATATGCTAATTCATGCTTTCCTACGGAACGAATTCACCTATTTTGGGGAATTTAGCAGTGTTGCATAATGTATCTAATAGAACTTAATTCGGTAATCGAAAGTATAATCCATCATAATGTCAATAAGGTTTGAAAAATTTTTTCAACAAGTGAATCTCGCTAGAAGGGAGGATGCCTATGGATCGAAAAGTATTATTGATTGCGGGTATCTTGTTGTTGTGTCTCGCTACGGCTTGCAGAGCGAGTGAACCATCCTATTCAGCTCATGTTTGGGAAGATGTTGATGGGGATGGCAGACAGGGAGAGGAAGAACAGCCTCTGGAAGGGATTGTTGTCCAGATCGTTGACCTGGCAAATGGTCACCTGTGGATGCGACCCGTGACCGATGCTGAGGGGAATACCTTTCCATTCAAAGCTGGTGATACCTGCGGACAGTATGCCCTGATTTTGAATGTCCCGGATGGTTATTGGCCGACCACTCCCGTTGTGGTTAATACACCCAATTGTGGGGCAGCCCATTTTGGACTGAAAGAATATCCATAATATAAAACCTGGAGGCTGCATGATAGATTTTTTACGAGAAGCTCAGGGATTATTTGAATATACCCGTGATCTGCGTCGGGATTTTCACCAGCACCCTGAACTGGGTTTTCAAGAGGTGCGCACGGCCGGGATTGTAGCCAGGGAACTGAACCAGCTTGGTTTGGAAGTGAGCACCGGGGTGGGGAAAACCGGCGTTGTCGCGACACTTGAGGGTGGCAACCCCGGTCCGGTGATACTGGCGCGGTTTGACATGGATGCGCTGCCGATCCAGGAGGAGACCGGTGCTGAATACGCCTCCCAAACTCCAGGCGTGATGCATGCCTGCGGACATGATGGACATACTGCTGCCGGGTTAGCAGTAGCCCGGATTTTGGAAGCTCACAAGGCCGAGTTGAATGGTACGGTGAAACTCGTCTTCCAACCTGCAGAAGAAGGTCTGGGAGGAGCAGAAGCAATGGTGGCGGATGGAGTCCTGGAGAATCCCCGGCCGGATAGGAGTCTTTCCATGCATATGTGGAATGAGAAACCTGTTGGTTGGATCGGTGTCACCCCGGGACCAGCGATGTCTGCTTCAGACCGATTTACTGTAAAAATAATCGGTCGGGGAGGTCACGGGGCTGCACCGCAGCTGGGAGTCGATCCGGTGGTTGCTGGTGCGCAGGTGATATCGGCTTTGCAGAATATCGTATCACGCAATGTACCGCCGCTTGAGTCAGCAGTGGTGACTGTAACCAGTATGACTGGTGGTGAGGCGTTCAATGTCATTCCTGAGACGGTCGAGCTGCGCGGTACCATCCGTTCTTTCAAACCCGAGGTGCGCGATCTTGTCTTGGAGCGTTTCCAGGAGATTGTGGTCGGAGTATCTGAAGCGATGGGCTGCCAGGCGGAGGTTGCCCTGCGCAAAATCACACCAGCTACTGTAAACGATCTCGAGATGGCAGAGCGTGTTCGTGGAGTGGCTTCGAGGATTCTTCCACAGGCTGAATTGGATACTGATGAACGCACGATGGGCTCTGAAGATATGGCTTATTTGATGGATGATATCCCCGGTTGTTACTTTTTTGTAGGATCTGCAAACCATGACCAGGGATTAGACGCTGCCCACCACCATCCAAAGTTTGATTTCGATGAAAGTGCCTTGCCTCGCGCAGCAGCCCTGATGGCAGCTTCAGTGGTTGAATTTCTTGATAAGAATTAATTTATCAACAGAGATCATTATCACTAATAAGTCCCTGTACATAATTTGTAGGGATTGTTGTTATTGAAGTAACTCATTAATTTTTGATGTCTATTGTTGTTTTTTGGATCCTTGGAGAGGGGGAAACGAGACAATCTTTGTTCTGGTAATTCCAAGAAAACCACTTGCTTGACAGCTAATTTCATGCGTGATATAATTCAAATCATCTGAATAATCTGATTAATCAAATAATAATCTCGGATTTGCCACATGATGCCAAAAAACCTCTCTTCAGATTTCTTGAATTACTTAGCTGAAACATATCAGGTTGATGAGGATTGTGAACGCCTGCCTTCCTTGACAGATCTAAGCAAAACCTTAGGAGTAAGCGTCTCGTCGTTGCGAGAACAAATGGAAGTCGGTCGTGCCCTGGGCCTGGTTGAAGCGAAACCCCGCACCGGGTTGCGTCGGTTGCCATACTCGTTCACACCGGCAGTGGAGCAGAGCCTGTCTTACGCCATCACCATTGACTACGAGTATTTCCTGAAGTTCGCAGATTTGCGTCGCAACCTGGAAGCGGCATACTGGCACCAGGCGGTCAATCTACTCACCGATGAAGACAAGTTGGTCTTGAAAAGTTTGGTAGATCAAGCCTGGGAAAAACTACGCGGTACTCCGATTCAAATCCCACAGCATGAACATCGCCAGCTGCATCTTACCATTTACAAGAGATTGGATAACCCCTTCGTTTCTGGCATCCTCGAGGCCTATTGGGAAGCCTATGAAGCTGTAGGATTGAACCTCTATGCTGGGTACCAGTATCTTGAAGAAGTATGGACTTATCACCAACAAATGGTAGATAGCATTTGCAGTGGAGACCTGGATGCAGGTTATCAGGCACTTATCGATCACACTGATTTGATCCGGCACAGAGTAATTGAGGCAGAAGATGGAAATATCATGGTCGCTCAATCATCTGGAGAGCTGACCAATTTCTAAGTTAATTGTTCAAAGGAGTCGAGAAATAAATGTCTGCAGTACATGTAAAAAATTCATTAGAGTCTGCAGTTGAATTAGGTTCAATAGTCAACGATTTTTCGATCACTGTTGGCACAGCGAACGGTTCTGGCAGCCAGACATCTAACATAACCCTCCTGCGCGCCCTCTTTAAAATGGGCATCCCGGTCTCGGGGAAGAACCTTTTCCCATCAAATATCCAGGGATTGCCGACCTGGTACACCATTCGCGTCAGCAAGGATGGTTTCCTGGCCCGTAGAGAAGAACAGGAAATTGTTGTTGCCATGAATGCGGATTCATTTTCCCAGGATTTAGCCGATGTTTTGCCTGGTGGGGTGTTTTTGTATGCTGATGACATCAAGCTCCCCATCAACAGGGACGACATTGTTGTCTATCCCATGCCGGTCAATCAGCTGGTTAAAGGTGCGGATGCCCCATCCAGCTTGAAGAACTATATTGCCAATATGGTATATGTGGGCATCCTGGCCCAGCTGCTGGGGATTGATTATGACAAAATTTACCAGGCACTTGATTTTCATTTCAAAGGCAAGCAAAAACCTATCGATTTGAATTTCGGTGTCATTCAAGCTGCAGCTGACTGGGCAGGAAACAATCTGGAAAAGCAGGATCCTTACCGTGTAGAAGCAATGGATAAGACCAGTGAGTTGATCATGTCGGATGGCAATACTGCTGCGGCATTGGGCTCCATCTATGGTGGCGTAAATTTCGCAGCCTGGTACCCAATTACTCCCGCCACCAGCCTGGTTGAAGCGCTTGAGGAATACGTGGCGATGCTGCGAAAAGATCCGGAAACAGGTAAGAACACTTACGCCATTATGCAAGCTGAGGATGAACTGGCCGCTATCGGAATGGCCATTGGTGCCGGGTGGTCTGGCTTGCGAGCCATGACCTCCACCTCCGGTCCCGGCCTCAGCTTGATGACGGAATACGCTGGACTGGCTTATTATTCCGAAGTACCGGTGGTTGTGTGGGACATCCAACGAGTAGGTCCCAGTACAGGTTTGCCAACCCGCACTTCTCAAGGCGATATCTCAATGGTCTATTTCCTTGGTCATGGCGATACCCAAAACGTGATTCTACTGCCTGGCTCGGTGAACGAGTGCTTTGAGTTTGGTTGGCAGTCATTCGATCTGGCGGAGAAGCTGCAGTGGCCCATCTACGTTCTCAGCGATTTGGATATCGGCATGAACCAATGGATGGCAAAACCTTTTGAATATCCTGATCAGCCCATGGACCGCGGCAAGGTGCTTTGGGAGGCAGATTTAGAAGAATTATCCGGGAAATGGGCGCGTTATAAGGATGTCGATGGTGATGGAATACCATACCGGACTGTTCCTGGCAACCAGCATCCGGCCAGCGCCTGGTTCGGCAGGGGTACAGGCCATAACGAAAATGCAGTTTACACTGAGGATGCTGGTGAATACGAGCGCAACATGGCCCGCTTGAGTCGAAAATTCGATACCGCGCGGAATCTGGTGCCAAAACCAGTCATCGATAACATGGAAGATGCTGATGTCGGGATTATCGCTTTTGGCTCAACCGAGCCTGCAGTCCAGGAGGCGCGCCATCACCTGGCGAAAGCTGGATTGAAGACGGATTTTCTCCGCCTGAGGGCGATACCGTTTACCGATGAAGTCACCGAGTTCATCTATGCTCATGAAAAATCCTACGTGGTTGAGATGAATCGCGATGGCCAGTTGCACCAATTGTTGTCTTTAGAATATGCTGCGGTCTGTGCAAAAATCACCTCCATCGCCCATCTGGATGGTTTGCCCTTGACAGCCAGCTGGATTGAGAACCGGATTATGCAGGAAGAGGATAAGAAGTAATGGCCGATCAAAATACAAAAAAACGTGGAAAAGTAAATCTCGTTGGTCTTACCAAGGGTGATTATCGCGGTAAACCAACCACTTTGTGCCAGGGTTGTGGGCATAATTCGATCTCCAGCCAGATCATCGCCGCCAGCTATGAACTCGATCTCAAGCCTGAGTCGGTTGTTAAATTCAGCGGAATTGGCTGTTCCAGCAAGAGCCCGGCATATTTCCTGGGCAGATCCTTCGGATTCAATGGCCTGCACGGCCGCATGCCCTCCCTGGCAACTGGAGCCATGTTCGGAAACCATCACCTGGAGGCGATCGGAGTCAGTGGTGATGGAGACACTGCCAGCATCGGTATGGGTCAATTTAAGCACATCATTAGACGCAATTTACCCTTTGTATACGTTGTTGAAAATAATGGTGTTTATGGATTGACCAAAGGTCAATTCTCCGCAACTGCGGAATCCGGCTTGACATTAAAGGGGCATGGAACAAATATGTACATGCCGGTGGACATCGCCTTGGAGGCCGTGGTTGGCAACGCGACCTTCGTAGCCCGATCCTTTGCAGGCGACCCAAAACAGGTCAAAGAGCTTCTGAAAGCTGCTCTGAGTCATCAGGGGATTGCCATCCTGGACATCATCAGCCCTTGTGTGACCTTTAACAACACAGATGAGTCGATGCATTCCTATGCTTGGGGCCGGAATCACGAGGTTGCTCTCCACGAATTATCCTACGTACCACCAATGGAAGATATTATCGTGGATTATGCTGAAGGAGAAATGATCGATGTCACCATGCATGATGGTTCCACGGTGGTGCTTAAGAAATTGGAACATGATTATGATCCCACCAACCGTAGCGGTGCGATCGCCCTGTTGGAAGAAGCTAATCGCAAGAACTGGTTGATCACCGGTTTGATCTACATCGATACCGAGCAGCCTTCTCTGTTTGATATCTACAATCTGACTGATGTGCCCCTCAACCGGCTCAAGGAGCATCAGATGAGGCCGCCGCCTGAGTCCATCGATCAAGTTAACGCGCTGATGTTCTAGGATTTCAAACCATCAGGTCAGTTGAAGAAATTTAATAGCAACCTCCCAGCAAATCCATCCTGCTGGGAGGTTGTCTTCGAATCGCCTGCGATTTTGGACGGAACTCTGCGAACCGATATTGTTTAACTATTGATTGCCTTGACCAATTTGGGAAGAACATCACCAGCCGGTTGAGGCACAGCATAACTTGCTAACGGAGTCAGCGGAGTTTCCTGTGGGTTGATCTCGATCACTGTGGCGCCATTGTTGAGTGCAATAAAAGGCAGCGAGGCGGCTGGTTCGATGATCGCAGAGGTGCCAATTGAGAGGAATAGCTGGCAGAATTTCACCGCTTTGAATGCTGAATCGAGGGCATTTGACGGCAGGCTCTCCCCGAACCAGACCACATCTGGCCTCAAGAGACCCCCACAGTTTGGGCAGCGGAGAGGTAATTCATCCGTTTGGGGCAATTCCTGGATGAGCTGACCTTCGCCAGTGCACTTGGTGCGAAATATATTCCCATGCAGCTCAACTACTTTCTGGCTGCCAGCCAGTTGGTGGAAACCATCTACATTTTGCGTGATTAAAGTGAAATCGGGGTAGAACCTCTCCATCTCAGCCAGTGCATAATGCCCTGGATTTGGTGCAGTGTTTGAGATTAGCTCCCTGCGCCAGGTATACCATTCCCAAACTAAACCAGGATCGCGCTCGAATGCAGCAGGTGTGGCCAATTCTGTGGGATCATATTGAGCCCATAGTCCGGTTTGTGCCTGCCGGAAAGTAGGCACGCCGCTCTCGGCTGAAACCCCCGCGCCGGTTAATACCACTACTCGCTGACTGGATTGGAGGATGTCAATAATCTTATTGGGAAATTCCTGATCCTGGGTTGTCATACCAGCCAAAGATGATCTAAGATTGCTGGCGGTATTTATGCCAGTAGCGCTGGATGCCCAGCATGGAAATTTCAGGCGGGTTCGCAGTCCGGTAAACATTCATGTCGTGATTATCGATCAGATCGGCGCGTGCGCGCTGCCGCTCCCACTTTAAAAATTCATTTTCGAATTCATCAGCTGGTAGATTTTCGGGCATATACTGGACCATCCAGGCTTCAACATCATCCAGGGCGCCTTCCACCGCGGCGAGATGCCAATCTGGGTCTGAAAATATTCCAAAGTGGGTGGGTAGGATGTGAAAGATTTCCTGAGATCGGAGGATATCCAGGCTTGATCGCCAGTGTTCCAGGTGGAATTCTGGGGGTGGCATGGGCAGGCGGATATGCCGGGCACCTGTCATGCGCACACCCCCGATATCACCACTGAAACAGGCGCCCGCAAGTAGGTAGGCAAAGTGATGCGAAGCGTGCCCGGGCGTATCTAAAGGTAGGAAGACGAGGTTATTGATCTCAATGATCTCTCGATCATGGTGGATGTTGAGCTGGGATTCGGGGACCGGCAGGAATTCCCCCCAAAGTAGATCCATTCTATCGCCATAGATGCGACCCGCGCTGGCCAGCAGTTTCTGAGGGTCGATCAGATGGGGCGCGCCAACCGGGTGGACGTGAATTTGAGCTCCTCGTTCAGCGAACCATCCCGAAGCTCCCGCATGATCCAGGTGAATATGGGTCACAAGGACATCGGTGACATCCTTGGCATTGTATCCAAATGAATTGAGTTGAGCTTGAAGGACAGGTATTGTTGAACCAGGACCGCATTCTACAAGCACCACGCCGTCCTGGTGGGGGATCATAAAGCAGGAGATCGCTCCCTTAATACCCATGAAGTTTAAATCTAGGGTGTGTATCGTGTGGTCATTCACCTGGAGCTGGTTTTGCATTCAACTTCCTTTATTGAGCCAGATAACGGGAATAAGTATACATCGAATTTATAGCAAGAATTTTGGAAAAAAGGGTTCATGTCTAGCCTGCCGTCACTTTTGTTTTTTCTTATATTTCTAGGTGTCCGCTTTTCAAGCGTAAACAGTCCACTTTTCAGGTTTAAACTGTCCACTTTTAAACTTTAAATAACACGTTAAAATAATCACTTGACAATATTTGAATATTAATATAATGTTAACGAGTTATCAAAAATGAAAGGATTCGCGCAGAATCGTCCATCAAAACTCAGGGAGGTGAAGGCATAAGATAACCCACTAGATACATCGTACGAAATCATCTTCCTGGATGGTTTTTAGCTGTTTTGAAGGAGGGCGGCTGAAGAGCGTTCAGGGAAGAATATAATAACCCACCCACATTGAGGAGATTAGTATGGCACTCGCACAGGTCGTATACCAAATTTCCACAGATAAGGATTTCGCATCACAGTTAAAAACCAATCCCCAGGGAGCTCTGAGCGCACGCGGGTGGTCCCTGAGTAAAGAGGAAATTGCCTTTCTTCTTTCAACCCTAAAGGGCAGTGAGCGGACAGAAATCCGCCGGATCGTTAAGCCATTCCTTTGGTACGGCTGGCGATAGATCCAAATAACAATTGACAGATAAACAATTTCTCTCATTGATCCAGTTCATAAATGAGAACTGGGAGTCTTCAAGCGCGTGGCCTGACTTTCTCGAGGCCATGCGCTTTCTCCTGCCAGAAGAGGGAATTGAACCAGATCGGAACCTTCGTTGGGCACTGCTGCCAGGGCTTTGCTGCCAGGCGGCTGGCGGAGAATTCCAGCTGGCGAAAGAAGTATCTGCAGCCTGGCTCATATTGCATCTGGCCGGCCATCTTGTCGATAGTGTTGAAGATGTTGACAATGTGGACGAAATTAACGCCTTAGGCGGACCGGGATCAGCGATCAATCTTGCCAATGGTTATTTTTTAAGCGCCGCTTTGGTGCTGAACGCTTTGTTTGAGAAAGCGCACTCCAAAATGCAAGCCCGTGAAATTAATGCAGATTTCTACAACACGATCCTGGTCATGACCAGCGGTCAACACCAGGATATAAATGTTCCACAGCTTTCTCTCAAACAATGGTGGCAGGTTGCAGGGGCGAAGACGGGTTCTTTTTTTTCGCTGGCCTGTCGGTCGGGCGCTCGTCTTGGTACTGGCGACTCAGAGAAGATCGCTGCTTTTAGTAATTATGGCGTTCATCTGGGCTTGATGCTGCAAATTCATGATGATATACAAGAATTGCAATCTTTATTGACTGAGGGGATCACAAAGGTGCCCAAAAACATTCAACAGTCACTCGCCTTTACCTATGCACTTGATGTGCTCCCGGAGACAGAAATAACCCGGCTGAATGAATTGATTGCGTTGAATTCAGATGACCCAGAGTTGGTCAACGAGATAATAGAAATTCTTGACAGGAGTGGGGCAGGGCTCTACCTGCTGGCGGAGATGGAGCGTCATTACAATTCGGGCGTGGGATTTTTGCAGGACGCTGACCCACTGGCGCCAGCAGCTGATCAGCTAATGGAGTTGATTGGGGGGTTAAAGGTTGGATAGGTAATATCAAGGAGACAACGTATCCAATTTTTTTGTGAAATTCTATACAGCCTCTCAATGATTAATTCCCAGGTTTGCAGTTCTAATTCTGGGAATTAAGTGTATTATTCGCGGTTAGTCCTCGTTAAATAAATAACAGAATTGTATAGATTCAATATTTGGTGGATACTGAATCGGCCAGATATGCTAAAATGAAATCGGGATTGAGTGGTGGAGGGTGTTTAAATCTTGTTAACTTCACAGCGTTGGTGGAGAGGTTTTCCATTCATACTGGCGCTGATCTCGTTGATCTTCATCGGGTGGAGCGCCTATGCGGTGATTACTTATCCGCATGATGGCACCCTTAGTTTAAGTACAACTGGTGTTATCCGGGAATTAGATACTTTTGGCAGGGAAATCAACCAGCTGGAGGTGGGGGATATTATCGTTGCTATTGATGGCGTTCCTTATCGTGATGCCACCCTATATTATGAAAACAAGCATCCAGGTGATACTGCGGAATTTGTTGTCAGTCGTAATAATGAATTAATTACTTTGTCCATCCAGCTGACTGAGCCGGGGATTGAGTTAATCTTATCCGTAGCGGTAGTCTTGATTCTTGCGCTAGTTTTCTGGGGCATGGGCGTTGGTGTGCTCGCATTCAAACCTGGTGATATCACCTCGAACCTGTTTTTCTTGTTCACTCAGGTCAGTGCCCTATTATTGACCTCCGGCATGATTTCTTTCGCCGGCCCAGGTTGGACTTCCAATCTGTTTAATTTTTTGTTGTGGGTGGTTGGTCCGGTGACTGTGAGCTTGCACTATTACTTTCCCCAAAGATTTCAATTTCGCCACAGACGGGCATTATTGATTGCATTATATACGATCGCTCTCATCGGGGGCTTGCCCTATTTGATTTTGGGAGCGCGCACAGTTCGATCCTTTGAATGGTATGCACAATACTATGCCGAGGGACTCGTTTTCCTCACGATAAACCTGGCGTTGGTGATTGCGATACTGGTTCATGGCTACCAAAATGCAACCTCACCCGGTGTTCGCAGCCAGATCAGGATCGTCGTCTTGGGTGGGGTGCTTAGCCTGGCGCCGATAATAACATTAACCCTTCTGCCGGATGTGCTTTTTGCCCAGCCGATTCTGTCTTATAATTCTGCCTTTTTGTTCCTGGGCTTGTTCCCCCTGACTTATGGGTATGCGATCGTCCGCCACCGGTTGATCGAGATCGACCGGCATGTCAACCGGGGTGCGACGTTCATCCTGGTCTTCTCGATCTTGGGCGGCATTTATGTCGTGTTATATGCCATCATCAACCTGATCAGTCTCGATTTCCTGCCAGATGCCTTGCTTAACACAATTTTGGTGCTGGTGATGGCTAGTATTTTCCCGTTTTTTTATCGCCGAGTCCAGCGCCTGGTTGACACTGCGTTTTACGGCAGCTGGTATGACTACCGATCAGCGGTAACGAAGATCACCCGCTCTTTGGAACAGATCACTGAAATGACGCTGTTAGCCAGGACGATTGGCGATCGCCTGGTGAGCGTCTTGCAGTTGGAGGATGCCTGTGTCTTCTTGCGTGATTTGGATGGTAGTTTTTCAGTCATCGAAGTAGCCCCGCATCCAAAACCTGGTGATCATGATTTGCTGACCTTCCAGACCCTTCCACAAAACAGCTTGACTTACCTTTTGAACATCGGCGCCGTTGGCATTGATTCCTTGCGTGAAACCCTCGCTGAGGTGGAGCTCTCCCCAGAAGAGCACGAATTGTTGGCAAGCGAACAGATTTATCTCTGGGTTCCAGTGATTGGACATGGTCAGGTATTGGGATTGTTAGCCCTGGGTCCGAAAACCGGAGGTGATATGTTTAGCGGGGAGGATATGGATATTTTGCGGATCGTTTCCAGGCAGATGGGACCGCTGATCGAGAATATTCATCTGGTCACTCGCCTGAGACAATATGCAGCCGAACTGGAGAAGCGTGTCGAGGAACGGACAGCTGAGCTGTTCGATGCAAAAGAGAGGGTTGAAGCTGTGCTATCCAGTGTTGCTGACGGCGTGGTGGTCACAGATTTAGAAGGGAACATACTTACTGTAAACCAGGCCTTTGAAGAGCAGTCTGGATATCAAGCGGATGAAGCGATTGGGCATTCACTGTATTCGTTGCTCAATGGGCATGAAAACCAGGAGAAATCGGTCGAGATTCAAGAATCTCTTCAGCGTGACTTCCACTGGAGCGGGGAACTCAACACTACCAAAAAAGGTGGTCGTCATTACGATGTGCTCTTGACGATCACTCCCCTGCGCAATCAGCAGGGAGAGATCATGGGCTACGTCAGCAGCCAGCGTGACATAACCCAGTATAAAGAACTCGAACGTTTGAAAGACCAGTTCATCCTGGAAGTTTCCCATGAATTACGCACACCTGTGACGAATATGGGTTTATTCGCTGAGCTCTTGGAACGTGGAAGACCAGAAAAGAAAGAAGAATACATGCGGGTCCTGAAGACAGAGATCAGCCAGCTGATGAGGATGATCGAGGACATTCTGGATCTCTCCAGGTTGGAGGTAGGTAAATTTAAACGAACTGAATTCAGTGATTTAGACTTGAATCTGATTACTGAACAGGTAGTCGCGGCTCACTCCCCGCTGGCGGAGGAGAGCGGCTTAACCTTGGCTTTTAAACCCAGTGAAAACTTACCCCGAATTTTTGGTGAACAAAACCAGATCGCCAGAGTGCTTACCAACCTCTTGACCAATGCGCTCCGCTACACAAATGAGGGATTCGTCAAAGTCAAGACCTATGGAGATGGCAACGGTGCCTGGGTGGAAGTGCAAGATACGGGGATTGGCATTGATGAAGCTGATTTTCCTCACTTATTTGAACGGTTTTACCGCGGCCAGAAAGTCAGCCAGTCGAAGTTCATGGGATCGGGTTTAGGGTTGGCGATCGTTAAGGAGATTGTCGATTTACACGAGGGAAAAATCGATTGGGAAAGTGTCGATGGTGAAGGATCGACATTTCGGGTGTGGTTCCCGGAAATGGAAAAAACAATAGTAAGGTAACCTGACATGACAGAGGAAGTGATCTTACTGGTTGAGGATAGTGATGTCCTCCGTCAGGGATTGAAGTCATTATTAGAACAGGAAAATTACGAGGTAATTACGGGGGCTAATGGGATTGAGGCCTTGGAAAAGATGGAGGAGACCACTCCGGATTTGATCCTGGCAGATATCTTGATGCCCGAAATGGATGGATACGAACTGTTCGAGGCTGTCCGGGGCAAATCAGAATGGATCTCAATTCCATTCATCTTTCTAACCGCCCGGCGGGAGCGCAGGCACATCCTTGCAGGAAAGCGGTTGGGAGCGGAAGATTATTTGCTCAAACCGATCGCGCCTGAAGATTTACTCACCGCAATTCGCGCACGTTTGGGGCGCAGCCAGCAGCTGTTATTGGCACAATTGCAGGAATCGTATGAAGCTAGTTTGATCATGCTGGCCAATGCGATCGAGGTGCGTGATCCTTACACCCGCGGTCATGTCGAACGGGTCATGAACTATGCCCAAACAATAGCAGAATATCTGGGCTGGTCCGTGAATGAAATTAACACCCTGCGCTTTGGTTCCATATTACACGACATTGGAAAGATCCACATTTCTGAGACTATCCTGCGTAAAGAAGGAACATTGAGTGACGAAGAGTGGATCGAGATGAAAATGCATCCGGAAATGGGAGTTGAGCTCGTACAGGGAATCCATTACCTTGATTCGGCGGTGCCGGTGATCCTCTCCCACCATGAACGGTGGAATGGCAGCGGCTATCCCCACGGCTTGCAGGGGGAGAATATCCCCCTCATGGCGCGCATTGTGGCGATCGCTGACTCGTTCGATGCGATGACGACTGAGCGACCGTACCGTAAAGAACTCACCCCTGAGCAAGCTTTTAATGAAGTGGTCTCAGGGAGTGGCACCCAATACGATCCTTTGATGGTCGATGCGTTCAAGCACGCCTGGGAAACCGAGAAGATTACAGAAATCCTCCTGGCTTTCCCGTAAAAGAAAAGCTCTGCGGGGGAAATTCTTGTCAGCCAGAAAAAGCGGCTACTTGAGCATTTGCTCCCATTTATAGTGAAAGCAGACTCGTTTCCATTTTGTGATGATTAGTTCAGTACCATTACATTGCTTTGACAAATAATGCCGGAAGTTGAAGCTGTAACCAGACAAGTCAATCGATACTCTTGACTGCTCCACCCTTTCTAATAAGAAATAAATGTTGATTTAGATGGTGATTTTCTTTGAGTGGTGCCCGGTTGCCCCATTGGGATACGCCCTGGATATTCTATCGGTTTGGATTTGACCGGTGCCATCAATTGCTCGTACTGTGATCTTGTGATCACCAGGGGGCAACTCGGCAGAACCCCTCCACAGAACCCAGGTAAGATTTGAGAGGGCGCGGTCGATCTCGGCCGTCATCCAGGGACCTTCATCTACTCGCCATTCTACCCCCTGGATGCCGCGCGCTCCCGTGAATGCGATTCCGCCAACCTGTGTCAGTCCGCCAGGTTCAATTTGAACAGTATCAATTACAGAAGTGGATTTAATAAAGCCGCTCTCACTCCATCGCCGCTTCTGCCAAAATCCGAGATAATCCGTGTCGATGGCTTCAATTTTGATCAACCACTTGGGATTCTTGATCCCAAAACGATTGGGTGTGTACAACCGCAGAGGCGCACCGTGCGATTTTGTGAGCGGTTGGTTGCCCATCGAATGGCAGAGGATCGTCTCGGGATCCATGGCGGCTTCTAACAGTAGTGATTCCGAGTAACCATCTACACAGGTGAATTTAATATCTAATACCGAAGGATCCGGGTCTGCAGTTTCAAGCACGTCTCTCAAACGTACACCCTGGAACAGGGTTGTGCCGATTAAGTCTCCACCTACCCGGTTGGATATGCATTCCAGCGTCGCGAATTGCGCGACCTCTGGGTAGGATTTTAAATCGTCGAGGCTCAATGCCAGTGGGTTCTTGACCAATCCATCCACAATCAAAATGTAGGTTTCAGCAGGCAGATCTGTCTCTCCACCCTGTTGAAGCAGGGTTTGCACAAGCGGATCGCTGCTGTCAAGAAACTCCTCATCGCCGGGCGGCAGCAGGTTGATATCGACCCGGTAAAAATCATCCATCGGTGTGATCTCAGGTCTGGTGCCGGGTATAGGTTCAAAACCCGGCTTGGGAGGGGGACCTGTTGGCGGAATTGCTGTTGGTTGTGGGGTAAATGAAGTCCCAGCCACCTCTTGCTTCCCAGGTTGGGGAATTAGCCAGCGAGCTAAACCGACTGCCAATCCTGATACGACGAGTGAACCAACTGCCAGCTCACTAAGAACTCTTTTCCGGCTGCTATTCGCTGGTTCTGCAGCAGACAGCAACAAGCGATCAACACACCAGGCAAGTATTATCCCCCAGGCCAGGCCGGTGATCAGCAGCCAGGTGAGGCTGACCCCCAATAGGGATCTTCCCCAACCACCCCAGTTTGCCAACAACAAGGTGAATGCGGTCAAAATCAGACCTGCAAAGATCCCTCTAACTCCCCAGGGTGATTTCAGTCCCTGCAGGGTGACTGCGAATAATCCCCCCAGCATGCTCAACACCGCTAATGCCAGCAGGTAAGCGGCAGCGATTTCGATTATTTTTCCGGATGCTGAAGTCTGTCCTAAACCGAAAAAAGTGACAAACTCGATCAGCCACTCTATCCCCAGGGAAATCATCCCACCGGGCAGTACCCGGGTGAGATATTCAAATAATTCGAAAGGGATATGCGGAGTACCGATAACCTGCTGGCCAGCATACATCAAAGCCAGCCATGGCAAACCGATGAACAAACCGACAGTCAATCCGGTCAAAAGGCGTGTTTTCATCTGTTTTTGGGTGGTTTAGAAGTTTAGAAATTACGCTCAGGTATCATCCCTGAAGTGACCAGTTCCAGCACCGACCTGGTTCGATAAAACTCCTAAACCGTCGATTTCTAATTCAACCCGATCTCCTGGTTTCAACCAGGGACCCTCTCCGTTGGTTATCTCAAGCAAACTCCCGTTGCCGACTGTCCCGGAACCAATTATGTCGCCGGGTACCAGGAATACATCTCGCGAGGCATGAGCGATTATATCGCCGAACGAATAATGGATTTCTTGCCAGTTGCCGCGCGTTTTTTCCTCGCCGTTGAGCCGGGCGCGCATCTCCAGGTCATAAACTCCTGGTCGATCGGTGGAATTCTGTTCCAGCTCATCAGGCGTGGCAATCCATGGGCCGATCGAAGAAGCAAAATCTTTGCTCTTGGCGGGTCCGAGACCGACGCGCATCTCCTTGCGTTGGAGATCGCGGGCGGACCAGTCGTTGAATATCGTGAAGCCAAAAATGTGTTCCAGTGCCTGTTCTGGGGAAATGTCCCTACCCGCTTTTCCAATCACGCATGCCACCTCGAGTTCGAAATCCATTGCCTGGGAATTCTGTGGATAAGGGATGATAGACCCGGAACCATACATCGCGTGTGGGTTGGAATAATAAAATGTGGGGAACTCATACCACTCCGCTGGAATTTCTTTCCCCCGGATGGCATAAACGTTTCGAACATGCCCTTCAAAGGCGAAGAAATCACGCAAACTTTCCGGGTTCGGCAGTGGTGGGTAAAGGATCACCTCTTCCATTGGGTATCCGACCGGTTTGCGGTGGGCGCCTTTTAAGGACAGTGGGTCTTCACCTTCCAGGGCTCTGACGAGCTTACTAACATAATCCCATGCCTCCGATCCGGCGAAGATCAAGCCGATCATCGATTCGGGTAAATCTTCACTGGGGATGAAACGTGCCCCTTGAGCCCAGGTGCGCAGTTCAGCCAGGTCTACTATTATTTCGTTTATTAGCACTCCGAGGCAAGGGTCCCGCATTTCCTGCTTGGAGGCAAAGGTCAGATATTTCATCGTAAGATCTCCACGGAAAAATCAGACGGTGATCCAAAGAGATTAGGTAGATTCACTTTTTGCCTTGGTGGCCTCGTCCAGGATTTGCAGTTCTTTTTTGGTGAGTCTCAGGCCAGCGGAACCAAGGTTGTCCGCCAGCTGGTCCATCGTGCGTGGGCCAATAATCGGACTTGTGATTACAGGGTCAGAAAGCATCCAGGCCAGGGCGATTTGGGAGATGGATTTGTCTCCTTTATCGCCGCCCATCTCTTCCATCTTAGCTAAAAGATCCCAATTTCGTTCTGAGAAGTGACGCCGGGCGCCTTTCGCTCGCTGGCTGTCAACTTGGTCAGAATCAGGTCGGTATTTGCCGGTTAGAAATCCACCAGCCAGGGGACTGTATGGAATAACGCCCAGACCATATGTCCGGCACACCGCAGCTAGCTGGCCTTCAAACTCCTCCCTATGAACCAGGCTATAGTGCGGTTGTAGCGAGTCAAATCGAGCCAGACTGTCCCGGTCTGAAACCCATAAAGCCTCCATTAATCGCCAGGCCGGATAGTTCGAACAGCCAATATAACGGACTTTTCCCTGGCGAACCAGATCATCTAAAGCGGATAATGTTTCATCAATGGGGGTGTTCTCGTCAAACCAATGGGTCTGGTAAAGATCGATATAGTCTGTTCCCAGGCGTTTGAGTGATCCTTCGACCGCAGACATGATATGACCCCGGGAAAGCCCTTCATCATTAGGGCCATCGCCCATTTTCCCCCGCACCTTAGTAGCAATAATGATCTGATGGCGAGGAATCTCCTTCTTTTTCATCCAATCGCCAATAATCTTCTCTGAGACGCCGCCAGGATTCCCTGATGCCCAGCGAGAATATATGTCAGCGGTGTCGATGAAGTTTATGCCGCCATCAATTGCAGCTGAGAGAATTTTATATGATGTTGCCTCGTTCGCGGTCCAGCCAAACTGCATCGTCCCCAGGCATAGCTCGGAAACTTTAAGTCCAGTGCGGCCAAGATTTCGATATTCCATGTTGTAATTTCCTGTTCTTAAATGAATTTGTTGATTGACCTGCAGATGAACCTAAAATGATTTTCCACTCGATCCTCATCTGCCTCCGATGGAAAATTAGATAGATTCAATTCAACCTTTGTCGGGTAGATTGGTTTGAAGCAGCAAGAATCAGGTCTGCCTTAATCGTGAGACTCGATCGAAAACTTATTCCCTTCAGGATCGACGCCATCACATACCCAGATCCCGGGCGCCGCGGAGCGAATTTCACCCATCTCGACTTCTTGATCGAGTAACAGCTGCCTGGCGGCAAGAATGTCGTCAACTCGAAAGACAAATTTTGGCGCATCTACTCCAAAACGGCGTTTACCACCGGCGTGAAGTGCCAGCGAACAACCACCGGTGTCCAGTTCAACCCAAAATTCGTTGCTGTAATCGTCCAATCCCGCCGGATTCCTAATCTCAAAGCCGAATTTGTCCCTATAGAATGAAACCTGTCTGTTCATATCCTCAACATAGAGGATAACTTCCATGATTTCACCGATTATGCGCTTTTCAGCCAATCATGCCTCCGGAGATTGTAAAGTTTCTGCCTTGCTTGGTATGCCAATATCTAGGACGAGATTTGTCCCATTATACTCTTGAATCTTCTCTATTCACCGAGAGCAGAAACGAGCGACGATCGCAGATCATCGCTCGTTTTGTACATTCAGAAGAATTTTTATTATTTTTGACGAACTTCATCCAGGGCGGCCTGCATCATCTCCAGGTGACCGTCAAAATGGAAGGATTCTTGGAGCCTATTGTATGCCAGACCCCAATAACTGCCTTTGCGGGCGACGAATTCATCCGGAAGATTGGCCAGTATGTGGAGCGTTTCAGCCATGTGACGTTTGTATTCGTCAAATAATTCTGGTACGGTTGGGAATACGGAAATCGTGGCATCGATCAGCTCGGTGATATTGCCCCCCCAATCATCCGCATAGCGCTCGTATCCGCCGATCAATTCCCCAATATATTGTTGGTAGAAGCGTTCACTTTGAACGAAGTGAGCCAGGTTTCTATTCACACCCCAGCCAGAATCACCTGGATTGAAGGAAGCCTCTTCTTCGTTGACTCCGAGGAGGAAATCATCCAGCTTAGATTCAATCTGTTTGTATATTCGTCCCATCGCATCTGCCAGTTCTTGTGCAGTTGGGGGTATTTCCGGAATTGGACGACCTGATAAGGTCATCATCACACTTTGTTTTTCTGCCCCCCGGTAGTAAACGACTTCAACGGTATCCCCCGCCTTGTTCACATTGAGCGCGCTGTTCAATGAGACCGAATCGTTGGTTGGCATCCCACCCATGCTGATCAGGACATCGTCGCTGCTCAGCCCTGCTGCCTCCGCTCCCATCCCTTCTATAGTGTCACTGATCAGGATGCCTTGTGTTTCGGGGACGCCAAGTCTTTTTGCGACCTCTTCATTGAATGCGTCGACCATAATGCCCAGCATGGGACGGGAGACAAAGCGAATATCTTCCCCGGTCTCACATACTGAAGCCAGGTTTTCAAAGGCGTTCTTCCAGCCCCTCTCCATCTCTTCAATTACGGGTGACCAAAGATCTCCGCTGCCGACGCCCGTGTGATCGAGGGAAACGAGTGTGCCTCCATCTTGAGAGGTAAAAGTCACCTCGACCTGGGTGGGGGCGGGTTCTCCGCGGCCGAACCAGGTAAAGGATACTTTCTCCCCCGGAACAGCGGTTGTGAACTCGCCGACTGTGTAATACCCGGATTCCCACCACAGGTAGAATCGCCCCCCAGGCCGGGGGACTACAGTCGCCACATTACACAGCCAATCTCGCAGATCAGTTGCATTCGTGAAAGCGCGATATGCATTTTCTGGTGTCGTCTTGATCAGCTGGCTGAAGGATAAGGTGTCTGAGCTCATTTTATCTCTCCTTATGAATTATTTGATCTATATTGAATCAACTATTTAAACGGGAAAATGGTTCACCTAACTGCTAGAAAAAATTTAACACCTCAATTATAGCACAAACGTTCTTGTGGTATAGGGAAGATTATACTTTGGTGGGTTTGAAATCATTAGTCGGGCCGTTTATTCTTGATCTCGCCAATATTTACTGTGAGATGTTGTCAGAAGTTTAACAAATCATTGATGGCTGATTTTATTTTCTCAGTACTGAGGATAACTGAATCCATCAAAGCTACATTATAGGGAATGGGGATATCCGAAGTCGCCAGCAGTTGAATTGGGGCATCTAGATCGGTGAAAGCTTCGGCCGCGATCACCGCACTGATCTCAGCCCCGAAGCCACCCGTTAGCGTATTTTCGTGCACGATCAGTACTTTCCCAGCTTTTTGAACATCATCCAGGACTTGTTCCCTGTCCAGGGGATGATGGCGCGCAGCTCACCTCAGCTGTGGGCTGGGCTCAAGCCTCCCTTTGCCGTTAACAAGTGCTAGGAGATGTCTAACAAGATGGCGCAATGTGAAATTGTTACCCGAATATGCCCTGCCTGATGAGCAGCCCGGCAAAGATAACCAGAATGATGATGCTGACCAGGAGCAGGATGTGGACCACCCTGGGTCCTAACCGGCGGGCCTGAGAGAAGATCAAGGCGATCCCGAGCAGACTGAGAATAAATACGCCGTAAAAGCCCAGGATGAATGCCGCTCCAAAGGCTATGGATTGGCGCAGCGCGGTCAGTAAAATTGGACCGGATACTAAAGCCCAGAATAGATACGGTCCCGGTGTGAGGAAATTGGCGATCACACCTCGTCGCAGACTCCCTCTTGAAATTTCTGATCTAGTATCCTCAAGCTCATCACCTTTACGCCAGTTTCCCCAAAGCCTCCAGGCCAAATACAATGCGAATACTCCCCCCGCCAGGCTGATCACGTTAAGGAAGTTTTCCGGCAGCTGGTTCAGCACGAACAAGCTGAGCAAGATGATCGGCAGATCACTGATCAATGGAGCAAAAGCGACTGGTGCCCCTCGCCGCCAACCACCTGCCAAAGATTCTGAGATCAGGTATGTTTGAAAAGAGCCAGGTGTGAGCGCAGCAGCAAATCCCAGAGCAGCTCCCTGGAGCAGGTAAGTCAGGAATGAGGGATTGGTCATAGTAGTCTGCAGTGGAAATAATGGAGATTTATGGATCAGTCTGTGGAGCTGGGGAAGGGAGTGGGAACTGCGAGCAGATCGTCTCTCGCTTGGGCTTGGCGTTCATCATTCCGGCTGCGGAACCAGAGCCACACAGTCTGCAAGAGCATCGCGATAGTAAACGACCCCAGGCCCCAATAGAGGCCGGTCACTTCTCCCAAGGTGACTCCAATCCAAAGCAAAATCACGATGCTGCCCAGAAAAACCACAACTGCTTCTGTGATGCTGCGCGTGTGGCCTCCATGGAGGATGAGCCCTTGAAACCAGCTTTGCAGGACTGCAAATCCGGCTGTCGGGATGGCCAACATTAACCCGATGGATGCCATATCTGCCAGTTGCGGCTCAAGCCCAGAGATGACATTGAACCACAACATTGATAGTGGGGTCAGCGCCATGATGAGGATCAGGGAAGTGGTTGCAGCGGTCAAGATGACCGAAAACTGGCGCAGGTTGCGCGTCGACCGTGGCTCCTCGAGGAGGGCGACTACCACCTCGTTGTAAGCGACACCTACGCTGCGGAACATGAAGGTCAATCCGGAAATTACCGGCCACACGGCCAGGGAAGAAAGAGCGCTTGGCATGCGGCTCAAAGCTGCGCTGCCCAGGGGTAGCACCATCAGATTTAAGAGTGACGTCAAAACCAGGGGTATATAGAAACGGAGAAAGTTTCTCAGGGTCAGTGGGGGGTCCACGTGTGGCCTGGGGATTAATTGATTTTTGACCACTGGGCGGACTACGATTCCAGAATATACAGCTTCGGATATGACCCCAGCGGATACCGCAGCTGTGGCAACGACAATGCCCTGAATCGAGCCGATTGAGTAACCTATGACCAGTACAATCAGATCGGCGGTCAATCGTACAATCGTACCGATGCCAACTTTCTTGGAATGGTTGAAGCGGATCAGGACCCCCTGGTTGAACCTTCGATAGGCGATCGAGAATGTCCACGGTGTCATGATCATTAAGCCGATCCGTCCTGGCTCAACGATCACCTCCGGAGCGCCTAGCAAGCCTTCAGCGACGAAGTAGTACAGTGGGGTAAAGGCGATCAAGATGTGCAAGCCAGTCAGGGCGGAGGCCGTGACGAGCATGAAGCGTCGGATTAATTGGTAAGAGGGTTCGTCTTTGGAGAGCGCGGTCGAAGCTGCCAGCAACATGATGACCGGCGATTCGATGATCAGCGCCAGGGGAAAAACGATGCCCCCATAAGCAGCCAGGTTGATGGCTGGGTTGGGCATGCGAGCAACGAAGGCGCTCACCGCCGGTAATTCGACACCCATCAACAGCCAGCTTGCCGCCAATGGCCACCAGGTTGTGAATATTCGCCGATATGAGAGTCGAGGGGAGGGGGCAGTTGAAATCACCACCAAATTATACGTCAATTCAAAAACCATTTGCGTTTGATATATTTGGGGATAGAAATTGGGCATCCTTTTTGATTGGCGAAACCACATCTGACAAAAAGATTAGGATCACCAACTCTTTCTAGGGATCGCTTAAAAGGGTGTTATCCTTGTATTTTTGACGGTCTGGGAATAATCATAGCTATAATATTAGGAGTTGAATTTTGGAAAACCAAGAAATTTTCATTCAAGAAAAAACCTCGTATCTGGATTACGCTATTGAAGGAAAGGCAAGCGTTTGGCGTTATATAGCTGGTACTTTTTCAATATTATTTATCTGGTTGATCATTGGCGGCTTTGCTACGGCCTTCTTGTTGATCATACTTGCCGTTCTCCAGGGTCTAAATCTGACGGATATCACCCAATTAATTTTTGATCCCAGCCAGTTGGGATACATTCCGTACTTTTTAGTGCTCAATGTCGGTTTTCTCTTCTTTTTCTTTGGTATCTGGCTCACTGTCAGGTTGATCCACGGTAGGACGTTCCGCAGCTTGATTACTTGGAAGAAATCGATCAGCTGGCCCCGGATTGGTTTGGGTTTCGCCATTTGGGCTGGTTTAATCCTGGTGGGCACTGTTATCGAATACCTCTTCTGGCCGGAGACATTTACTGTCACCTTCGATGCAAGCGTATTCTTCCCTTTCGCCATCCTGGCCCTGCTGCTAACTCCCATCCAGACAACAGCTGAAGAGTTATTTTTTCGCGGCTACCTGGTGCAGGGTGGCAGTCTGATCAGCCGGAATTGGATATTTCTGTCGATCTGGTCGGGAATTCTTTTTGCCCTGCCTCATTTCACCAATCCGGAAGTAGCTGAAAACGTGGTCGTTGTCATGCTGTCCTTCTTCGTGTTAGGAGCATTTTTAGCCTGGATTTCGCTTAAAGATGGCACGATCGAACTGGCGATTGGCGTTCATGCCGCAAACAATTTGTTAGCTGGTCTGCTGGTCACATTTCCTGAATCGGTCTTGCCAACCCCAGCCATCCTGACCACAACTCACTTTGAACCGGTTTTTTCATTGATTGCTTTGTTGATTATGTGTACGCTGATGTACCTGATCGTGTTCGTGTGGCGAAGGGAAACTAAACAGGTTGCTGAGGCTGAGACAAGCATGGGCTGACAGGTGAGAGGAGAAGTTTATGTACCATATATTTGCGGTCTCTGATGCAACTGGCACTACCGCAGAGAGAGTCTTAAGAGCTGCACTTTCCCAATTCGACGCGTCACAGATTACCGTGACGCGTTTCGGCGGGGTGAGGACTTTGGAAGAGGTATCTCATGTAGTGGCCGAAGCTGCGAAAAAAGAAAGTTTTATCGTTCATACGATCGTCAGTAAAGAGATGCGCCGGGAGATACTAAAAGAAGGCCGTGAACATAATGTTACGACGATCGATTTAATGGGACCGCTCCTGGCTCGGTTGGCTGAGCTGCTGGCAACTGCCCCACGCTCCGAGCCGGGTTTGTTTGATCCTTTCGATCCCAGCTACCTGCAGCGCATTGATGC
The DNA here is from genome assembly GCA_041558875.1 of Anaerolineales bacterium. Taxonomy (GTDB): domain Bacteria; phylum Chloroflexota; class Anaerolineae; order Anaerolineales; family UBA4823; genus PFL25. The sequence goes on along the minus strand of JBFFEL010000004.1, from coordinate 8,251 downwards.
GATCGATTTCACCGTCAGGCATGATGACGGGCAAAATTATCTAGATCTTGATCAGTCCGAAATTGTCCTGGTGGGTGTCTCCCGCACTTCGAAAACACCATTGAGCTTCTATCTGGGCTATCGCGGTTGGAAGGTGGCCAATGTGCCCATTGTGCTGGATATTGAACCGCCGAAAGAGCTATTTGAGCTGCCAAAAGGTCGTGTCGTCGGATTGATCATCAATCCAGAGCGGTTATCCGAGCTGCGGAAGGTGCGGGCTCAACGGATGGGTACCTTCAGCCAAGATTATGCGGATTTGGATCATATCCACCAGGAAATGGATTATGCCTTCCGACTGTTCGAAAGACGGCGCGACTGGCCGCTGGTGGACGTAACAACTAAGTCAATTGAAGAGGCAGCCGCAGAAGTGGTGGTGCTGTTAGGCAGGTCAATTAATGCCATGTGAATACCCTTCCGCAATTCGTGAATGCTCACCTGCCAATAATTCGAAAGGGTATAATTGCGAACTAATCAGAAAAAAGGACCATAATGACTGAAGCGATTCTGGATCCAGGGAAACAAGAGCAGGCCAAGGAATATGCACATATCCGCCGCAGGTTGTTCCTGGTGGACCTTGCCCTGGCTGGTGTTTATGTCATCCTCTGGTTGGTGACCGGCTGGTCGGTCGATCTAAGAAATTTTTTGCTCAGTTTGACAACCAATGAGTGGCTCATCGTGGCTGGATTTTTGGTTGTATTTGGTGGTATCTACTTCGTGATCGACCTGCCGCTAAGCTATTATTCTGGATTTGTTCTCCCCCACCGTTATGATCTCTCCACCCAATCTTTCAAAGATTGGATTTTCGACATGTTCAAGGGTGTGCTGTTGGGTGGGGTGCTGGGATTGATCGTGGTTGAGATCATCTATTTTGTGCTCCGAATTTCACCAGACCTGTGGTGGTTGTGGGCGGGAATTATATTGTTGTTTTTCAATGTCATCCTGGCGAACCTGGCACCGGTGCTCTTGCTGCCGATATTTTATAAATTTGTGCCTTTGGAGGAGGAGCATGATGACCTGGTAGCCAGGTTGATCAACCTTGCGGAGCAGGCAGGTACCAGGGTGCGAGGCGTGTACAAGTTTGATATGAGCCGCCGGACCAAGGCGGCCAATGCGGCCATCACCGGGCTGGGCAATACCCGGCGGATTATCCTTGGTGATACCCTGATCGATGAATTCACCGATGACGAGATCGAGACCGTCCTGGCACATGAATTGGGTCACCAGGTCCACCATGATATTCCCATTGGTATCCTGGTGGAAAGCCTGATCACCTTGGGAGGTTTGTATCTGGCATCTCTGGTATTGGATTGGGGGGTGGCAGCATTCGGCTTTGAGAGCATATCAGATATCGCTGCGATGCCACTTTTTGTCCTGGTGATTGGGATTTATGGGCTGGTGACCATGCCGCTGGGGAATGCTTACTCACGCCAGCGAGAGCGCCGTGCGGATGAATATGCCCTGCAGGTCACCGGTAAAGGCGCTGCGTATGCATCTGCACTGACTCGCCTGGCAAATCAGAACCTGGCCGAAGCTGATCCAGAGCCCTGGGTTGAAACCCTGCTTTATTCTCACCCGGCTCTAGCCAAACGCATTGCGATGGCGGAGAGTTACCCGCAGACACCATGACCATAAGAAACCGAGTTTCTCTGAGAAACTCGGTTTCTTTTAACTGGAGCAAGCGAAAATCTGTTTACAACACCGGATTGATTTCTCAGCCCAAAGAACCGACTTCCTTTTCAACTTCTTCAAGGATCTCACCAGATTTAACTAGTGCTTTCATCAGGTTGTGGTCGGGATATAGAGGTCGATCCTCGTCCAGATGGGGGACATATTTACGAATGACCTTGCGGGCAGCCTGAACCCCCTTCCCAGGGGTGAATTCCCGGTAATCCAAAGCCTGGGCAGCCGCCATGAATTCAATTCCCAATACACCATAGCTGTTATCTATAATTTGGTGGTTCTTGATGGCGGTGTTCATGCCCATGGAAACGAAATCTTCCTGGTCTGCAGCTGCCGGGATGGATTGAATGCTGGCTGGGGCAGAAAGCATGCGCTGTTCGACGATCAAGGTATCCGCGGTGTATTGGCTGAGCATCATCCCGGAAAACATTCCGGCACCTTTCGTCAAGAAAGCCGGTAATCCTACACTCAGTGCGGGGTTTGTCAGTCGATTGAGCCTTCTTTCTGATAAGACTGAAATCATGGTGATCGCCGCGCCAGCCATATCCATCGGCAGGCAGACGGGCGTTCCCTGGAAGTTTGCCCCGGTCAGGGTCAGGTTGTACTCCGGCAAGAAGATTGGATTATCCCCAACACCATTTAGCTCAATTTCCACCTGGCTGCGGGCAAAATCAATTGCATCATGTGCTGCACCGATTACCTGCGGAGAGGAGCGCATCGAGTAAGCATCCTGGACTTTGGTTTTGATCGCGCCGGTGACCAGATCACTGCCTTGCATGCATAGCTTTAGCGCATTGGCTGTGCGAACTGCACCGGAGAATCCCCGCACTTCATGTAGACGCATATCGTATGGTTTGAGATTTGCGAGCAGGGCTTCCAGGCTCATCGCACAGGCGATCTCGGCCTGTTTGAGCCAGCGATTCATATCATATAGCTGTAGCGCGCTCATCGCGGTGAGCAGATTTGAGCCATTGATTACTGCCAGGCCATCACGAGCCTGCAATCCCGGGATGGGGATGCCAGCCCGTTGTAGGGCTTCATCACCCGGTAACCGTTCGCCCTGGTAAAAGGCTTCCCCTTCACCCATCATCAGCAATGCGATCTGGGACATCGGTGCCAGATCACCTGAGGCGCCAACCGACCCTTTTTGGCAAACAACCGGCGTCACCCCCTTGTTGATCATGTCGACCAGTGTTTGGGTGATCTCCGGCCGGCAGCCGGATTTGCCGTGCGCGTGGACGTTAATCCTGCCCGCCATCGCCCCCCGGACGTACTCTATTGGTGTTGGCTCGCCTATACCGGCCGCGTGGTTGTAGATCAGGTAGCGTTGGAATTGTTCCACCTGCTCATTGGTCAGCACGACTTCGGAAAACTCGCCGATGCCGGTGTTCACACCATACATGATCTCTCGAGCCTGGATCTTTGCCTCCAGCATCGCCCGGCAGATATTGATCCTCTCCAGTGCATCGGGATGCAGGGCCACCTGTTCACCATCCCGGGCAATGCTTACCAGCTTCTCAATGGTCAGACCAGAGCCATCCAGCATGATTGTCATAGTTGATATCCTTTGAATTTATGAAATTTCTTTGGGTTAGTTGAAAGCCTGAGAAAACCGTTAATATTTCATCTAGGTCTGCGATTTTCGGTGTTTCACTGATTATATTATGATTGAAAGTGGAAGGCAATTAACCAGTGAGAGTCCGAAGGTATTGATAGATTCTAGCAAGATAGATAATCAAGAAGACACATGCACCGAATTATTTTTCCGTAAGCTGGCAAGCAGTAACACTGACATTCTTCATTAATCGATCTTCTTTAACTGATTTTCCTGTACTTTGAATAAATGACGAGAAATGTTATGATTCTTAAGGTGATCTTGATCATAAATTCCAATTATTACCAATTTATCACTTGACATCCACCTGTAAAATTTATTAAAATAGTGGTAAATTACACAAGCAATTTTCTTCTAGTAAGGGGTCAGGAAATGGATATCTGGTACAGCGTTACCAAAGGAATCGTCAGAACTTACATGGCATTGTTCATGGATGGGGTTAAGGTGGATGGCCAGGAAAACCTGCCGCCCGGTCCGAAGATCATCGTTGGCAACCACCCCCATGTGACAGATGCTTTTGTGCTGCCTTTCATTGTTCAAGAGAAAATTCACTTCTTCATTCAAGAAGAGACCTTCACCTTACCGATTATCGGCAAGATCCTCGAACTGGCAGACCAAATCCCAGTTGTGGTTGGTCAAGGACAGGACGCAATCGCTATGGCGCGTGAGAAACTGCAGATGGGGAACGCAGTTGGGATTTTCCCTGAGGGGCGCTTGAGCGGTTCTCGGGAGGTTAGGCGCGCAGGTGCTGGCGCAGCGCTCCTGGCGATGGAAACAGGTGTGCCGCTGGTACCGGTGGGTTTCTACGTTGAGCCGCAGTTTATTAAAGAGCTTAAGGGCCATTTTCACAATCGTGACACGGTCGGCTGGTGGCAGTTCGGCGGAGAGATGATGGTGAACATCGGCGAACCATGGCAGCTGGCGGTTCAAGAGAAGACCGATCGCAGCTACCGCTACCTCCGTGAGCTGACCGACAAACTGATGAACAACGTCCAGGAATTGGTCAACCAGGCAGCAAAGTCATTCAATTATTGATACCCTATTAAGATACCGAGTTTCTTCGAGAAACTCGGTATCTGTCATAGTTTCGAAATCCCCTTCTTGATCCCTGTCTACAAAATTCAACCTCGGTAAGGGCGAAGCATCGACTAGCTGCGAACCTTTTGTCAATCCTCTTGGTCGATGCTTCGCCTTTACAAACTCTTGGTATATCCTAGATTTGGTCTGGGGTCAGAATTGAGAAATTCATATAAACGTCTAATATTCTTTCTTTATAATTGGCATTAATCCTCGCCAGCAAAAATAGATAAACAGTCAGCTCCTTGACGAATGAATGGCGAGGAAAATTCAATCACGGGAGAAATGTATTTATGAGCACGTTAATCGCCATCACGTATGACACCGCAGAGAAAGCCCCCGAGGCTTTGCAGAAGTTGGCCGAGCTGCAGAAAATGCAGCTGGTCACCCTGGAAGATGCTGCCGTTGCGGTGAAGGACCAGAAGGGTAAAGTCAAAGTGACTCAAACCCTCGAGAAAATGAACACTGGTAGCGCCGCGTTGTTCGGCGGCTTCTGGGGTTTGCTGATCGGCTTGCTGTTCCTGGCGCCGATCTTCTGGGGCCTGTTCGGCGCACTGATGGGCGCATTGTTCAGCAAGGGTACCGACCTGGGCGTCGATAACAAATTCATCAAGGATGTCGGCGACTCACTTGATCCTGGTCAGTCTGCTCTTTTCATCCTGGTCGTGGAAGCCACCACCGACAAAGTGCTGCCCGAGATGGCCAAGTTCGGCGGCACCGTTTACCAGACCTCGCTCTCCTACGAGGACGAGGAAACGCTCAAGAAAGCGCTTGAGCACGAAGATATCAAATCTGCCGCACATGAATCCCTGGATGAGGATCTGAAGTAAAGAGCTGTACCAATTAGCTTTAGGAATGCGCAGAGATGAATAAACAGTTCTCTGCGCTTTTTTTTATTGGGATGATTCTCTTGATAGAATACACTATTGATAAGAAGTTTTTTTGCTCGCCAATTGAATCATTGGGATATACCCCTGAATGAATAAAGTGCGTTTTACCTTCATAATTTTGATTACTTTATTTTTGCCACAGCTGACAGAATTTGCACATGATGTCAATGGAGGTGGACAAGCGGATCAAACGAAACAACATAATATCCTGATCGATCCTATCACCACGGAAGATAATTCAACCTCAATTAATCCAGATCCTTCGGTGAACTTGCTGGATCGTCCTGGCGAGGATTCGCCAGCTAAGGTTCTCATCCTCACAGACGATCAAGCAGAATACCCCATTGGGCTTCACATGGAGATTCTGGAAGACAAAGACAAACAATGGACGATCGAAGATGTGACTACACCGAATATCACAGCCCAATTCGTACCCAGTTCAGAGGAAGCACTAGGTTTTGGTTTTACTGATTCAGCTTACTGGGTTCGCTTCCGGGTAAGAAACGAAGCAAGTTCTGATACCAACTGGCTATTGTCGTATGATTCCGTTTCATTTTTTATTGACTATTATTATCCCGCAGATAGTGGTGAAGGTTATGAAATCATTCAAACCGGATCAGCCTTACCATTTGACACACGCGATGTACCCGTAGGGAAGTTTGTATTTCATCTTCCACTCGCTCCCCAGGAATCCAAGACAGTCTACATGCGTTTCGCCTCAGATGGCTCGCTAATCTTGGCGTTGACGCTTCTCTCAGATGACATTTTTACACAACAAGCCATGGTGCAGCAGGCTTTTAACGGCATCCTGTATGGCATCCTCCTAATTCTCACGTTCTATAATCTCGTTCTGTTTTTCAACCTGCGCGACAGAAGCTATCTTTTTTACGTGCTCTTCTTCAGCATGATATTAGTAGGGATAATGGCTTTAGATGGGTTTGCAGCGCAATACCTGTGGCCAAATCAGGGCCAATTTGCTGCAATTGCGCCCAGGTTATTTATCATCACAGCATTCAATTTTGGTTTACTCTTCGCGATATCTTTTTTACACACAAAAGAATATGTACCTCGATTGCATATCGTGATGAAATCTGTTGCAATACTGGTCTTTATTTTCTTGATCTTGCAATTGATCTGGTTCCGGGTAACGGCTGTTATCCATGTCTTTCTATTGATTTCAAGCAGCCTAAGCATGTTGCTTGCCGGTATTGTAGCTTGGCAAAAAGGCTACCAGCCTGCTCGTTTTTTTCTCATCGGCTGGTCGGTGTTAGTTATTGGATTCATCATAAATACCCTGACACTGGTTGACGTGATTTCACCGAATATTTTGACCGATGCTATATTTCGCACAGGTCTGATCGTGTTAGCCTTGGTCTTGTCTGCTGGTTTGGCAGAGCGCATCAATGTCTACCGTCGGGAAAAGAATGCGGCCATTTTTGAGGAGAGAATCCGGCTGGCGCGCGACTTGCATGACTCGACCACCCAATCCTTGTATAGCGCACTGCTGTTCAGCGAGACCGGCAAGAAGCTGACCGAAAGGGGCGATCTTGAGGGTGCCGCTTATTATCAATCCCGGGTCAGCGACGTGGTTCATGAAGCGCTCAAAGAGATGCGCTTGCTGGTATTTGAACTGCGCCCATTGAAGTTGGAAGAAGAGGGATTGGTTGGCGCACTGCAGAGGAGGCTGGATGCAGTGGAAAGCCGCTCCGGGATCGAAGCGCGTTTGTATGCGGAGGATATCCCAATCCTACCAGCTCGAATAAGTGAAAACCTGTACTATATTACTCAGGAAAGCTTGAATAATTCTCTCAAGCATGCAGATGCGGACAACGTGATGGTAAATATTCAGGTCGAAGACAGTAATCTGATGATAGATGTAGTCGATGATGGCCAGGGATTTAACCTGGAGGAGGCATTTGATCGCGGGGGAATGGGCTTGGTCAATATGCGCGAAAGAATTGCAGATATGGAGGGTGAACTGAGGATCCAATCAGAACCCGGTGAAGGTACGAGAATCGAAGCAAGTGTACCGATGGAGAAAGTGAAATGATGGAAGCGAGTCATATTCGCATACTGATAACGGACGACCATGCTGTTGTTCGCGAAGGTCTAAGCTCGTTTATTTCACTTGAGCCGGATATGGAGGTGGTTGCTGAAGCTGGTGATGGGGTTGAAGCCGTTGAGAAAGCACTTTTGCTGGTACCAGACATCATCTTGATGGATATTGTTATGCCCAAACAAACTGGGATCGAAGCCCTGCAGCAGCTCCAAGAGTCAAATAGCCCTGCAAAGGTCATTGTTCTGACCAGCTTCGCCGAGTATGAGCAGATCTACCCGGCCATCAAATCCGGCGCCATGGGCTACCTGCTAAAAGATTCAACCCCGGGACAGCTGGTTCAGGCCATCCGGGATGTCTACCAGGGGCAGATCTCCCTTTCGCCTGTGATCGCCCGCATGCTTGTCGAGGAGATCAACGAGGCTTCTGAGCTACCGCTATCAGAAGATCCGCTCACCGATCGTGAGGTTCAGGTGCTGAAGCTGGTCGCCCAGGGACATACCAATAAAGATATCGCTGAGAGACTGGTTGTCAGTGAAGGGACAGTCGGCACGCATATCAGCAATATTCTTGAGAAGCTGCATCTGGCGAACCGTACCCAGGCTGCGCTGTACGCCTTGCGGCGCGGCATGGTAGACCTCGAACCGGAGTGAATTTGCCACCATAGTTGGGAGTTCTATATAAAAAGACCATTTTCAAAATGGTCTTTTTTTTATGCGCGATCAATATTCCTTTTATTGCTATTGGACCCAATATTCTCTACAATAAAATTATCCACGTTCCATAATTCTGCTGTAAGGTATTCAAAATTGTTCAATGTACTGATAATTGCACGGCCTGGTATGCTGCGGGAGAGTTTGTCTTCTTTGCTCGCAACCATGCCTGAGATCAACG